>NZ_JBFAMX010000035.1:0-40492 GCF_040659615.1 Nonomuraea sp. NPDC049784 | reverse complement strand
GCTCGACGGCCTGCCGCCAGGCCGCCACCGCAAGGCCGGTTGCCGCCGTGGCCGCCAGCACCAATCCGGCGGCGATCCCCGCTAGCACCGAGCGTTTCATCTCGGCCTCCAACACCCGGCTCAGAGCGTCCCCTACCCTCCTGCCTGGGGCAATGCACCACAGGGGCGCCAGCGCGCCTGTTCCAGGTAGGGGGCAGTACTGGAGAAAGGGATAGTGGGGTGCTGAGCTGCTAGTCAGAGGGGGTGTTCCTCGATGATGTGACTCTCCGCTTGGATTGCGGTTTGGTGAACAAGGCATTCGTTGGAGTTGATCGTCGCAACGGTTTCGGCGTCTGGCCCAGCAGCTGCTGCCCGGCGTCCTGCTGGTCAAGGCCTTCAACAACATCCTGGCCCATCACATCCCCCTGCTCGCCCGGCCCGCCGGAGCCCCGGACCGCAGCGCCCTGCCCATCGCCGGCGATAACGTCGACGCGAAGGTTCGGGCAGCGGAGCTGATCGGCCGGCTCGGGTTCGACACCGTCGATGCCGGATCTCTGGCCGACAGCTGGCGTTTTGAGTCCGAGTCCGGCGCCTACACCCAGATCTACCTCGCCGATCCCGACGTGCCGGTCGAGCGCATCCTTCAGACCCCCGCCGCGTCGTTGCCAGCCGACAAGCTGCGCGCCGCGTTGCAGGCAAGTCGGCGGGTGAAGGTCGCCGAGCGCGTTTTCTAAAGTGCGCACCGAGGCCTCCGCCCGGAACCGGCGGGGCCTCGCCTGGCTGGCGCGAGCCGGCGAAACTCATCACCTTGACCCACGTCGGATGGCGTCCGAATTGCCCGGTGTCGGCGTAAGGCTTCAAGTGCAGAGCCATGTCATCTCGGACGCGACCATTCCAGCGGCAGCAGGTCGCTCTCGAACAGCGGGTGCGCGGGCAAGAGTGGAGTGGGCCTGACTAGGTCAGTAGGGCCTGCCCAGATCCGGTATGACGATCGACACGCTGGCGCCGTTCCGCTGGCTGCGACCGCCGTACGGTGATCAGGGCAACCTTCTCGGCGAAATCTACTGCATGACCTTGCTGCGCGGCTCGACCCGGCCGAGGTGCTGCGCCGGTTCGGCGCCTGCACGAGTACGGAGATGAGCTTCGCCGAGCTGAATCGCGCGGTCTCCGACTTCACGATGGCGACCGGTGGCGGTGAGGGAGGTGGCCACGTTGGAGCGGTCGCAACCCGCGATGGGTGCGGTGGTGGAACCGTCCGGCTGGTCGGGGACGGACGACCCGATGCTGGCGCGGCTGTTGGCCGGTGTCCGTTCCGGCCGAACCTTGCAGGGGCCGGGACGCTGACCTGTGGATTGAAAGGTAGATCCGAACGGCGACCGCCGAGCTTGTTCAGACTTAATTTGCATCTTCCGTGGAAGTGGTCACCGGGGATCTGACGGTAAGCAGATCGATCCTGCCGGGGCCCGCCCGTATCCCAATGGTCACCAGATGTCCGGGGTTGGGATCGCCCGGCTGAAGTCGCCAGTCCGCAGCGCTTCGGTGGGGATCGACCAGTGCATCAAGCCGCCGTCCCCGCCGATGCGCCACTCATGCTGGTCAGACAGCTGGAGCAGGTGTTGGTAGCGGTTCGGGTCGTCCTTGCCGGGAAGAAACGGCGAACTTCCCGTAGGGAAGATCGGCCAGCCGAAGGCGGCGTCCCGGCCGTAGAGTGCGCCCGGCCGTTCCGGCCAGTCGCTGTCGAGGTTCGTGAAGTTGGTGTACTCGATGATGTAGTCGCTGTCGTAGGCGCCGGGTTCCAAGTCGATGGTCCACCAGGCCGGGTCAAAGGTGTCGGGGAAGGCGAACCCCGGCGAGGCCGCCCATGCGACCGGCGCGAAGACACTGGACCGGGCGGGTGGGTCCGTCTCCACGGCGTGCCCGGATCGGGCGGCGACCACGGCTCCCATCTGAGGGGCGTGAATGCCGAATCTGCCGGCCAGCTCGGCGGCGGCAGGGTCACACGGCTCGGAGTCGCTGTCGAGGTAGAAGAAGTTGAGCAGGCCTGTGCCGGCCGGAAGGAGGTCTCCGAGCCAGGGGGCCAGGGCGTCGGTGTCGAGGACGGCGAACAGGCTCAGCGGGAAACCCTCGCAGGTGGGCCAGGGCGTTCCGGGTTCGAGCATGGCCCGGCCACCGAAGCGGCTGTGTCCGGCTGCCTCATCCGGCGCGGCTCTGGTCAGTTCGAAACCGGGCCGGGCAAGACCCATGACGCGGGAGGCGAGCTCCGCGCCGAAACGGTCGGTACAGAATTCGTGCAGGGCGGCACGTGTTGTCGTTGGTTCCGTATGGGCCGTCAAATCGGTCATAGCTGGCATCTTCCTCTGCCACATCTCTTGTCGCAGGGTTGGTGCGGACGTTGCAAGATCGATCGCAGGGTAGGTCCGGACGTCGCAAGGTTTGCGCGGCCAGGACAGCCGGCACAGCCGTCTCGCCCCCGACGGACTCTATGGGACGACTAGCTCGGCTGCCTAACCAGACTTGCTAGTATGCTTTTGTGAACGATCGCGTATGCCGACGGTGTGAGTGGAGGAGAGTCGTCGCGCCGTGTGGCCGACGCGGCCAAAGGGCACCGTGTATAGCCGGTGAATCCGCACATGACAACGACAAGGACGCCGATTTGATGAAGACCTATGTGATCACCGGTGGCACCGACGGCATCGGTGCGGCAATGGCCCGCACGTTGTTCTCCCGGGGCGACAGGACCGTGATAATCGGGACCAACCCTAAGAAGGGCGAACCACTAGTCGCCGAGGCCGCCTCAGCCCCGGGAAGCGCGGCGTTCATCAAGGCCGATCTCAGCCTGGTCTCGAACACCCGCCGCATCGTCGACATGCTCGCCGAGGAGTACCCGGCCATCGATGGCGTGGTGCTGTGCGCGCGGTTCATGCGGTCCTACCGGTCGGTGACCGCCGAGGGATTTGAGAGCAACTTCGCACTGTTCTATCTCAGCCGCCTGCTGTTGAGTTACGGGCTGCTCGGCCCGCTGGAGCAGGCGGACCGGCCAGTGATTGTGAACGTCGCCGGCCCCGGCCACGACACTACGGTGGCCTGGGACGATCTGCAGAGCATCCGGCACTACGACCTGGTGCACGCCATGTTCATGACCGGACGCCTAAACGATCTGCTCGGTGTGACCTTCGCGGAGCGGCACGGTAGGGGTCCGGTGCGGTACGTGCTCTTCCATCCCGGCACCACGGCGACCAGCTACGCGGGGGAGTTCGACTCGCAGACCGCGCTCTACCTTCAGCAGCAGCGGATGATGGCCAAGCCCGCAACAGACGTGGTCCCGCCGCTCCTGCGGCTGCTCGACGATCCGCCGACGCCACCGTTGACCGCGTTCAACCTGTTCACCGAGCTGAACGTGCATACCGAACTGTTCTCCGCAAAGGATGCGGAACGACTGTCTGGCCTCACCGACGAGTTGCTCGCCAAGGTCGCCGGGTAACCGTCGGGCGCCGGCCACTGGCCGATCCCGATCCACCGGTTGAGGAGCCCGACCGCTTAGGCTAGTTAATTGGATCGATGAGTCTGGTTTGGCAGGCTGTTGCGTATGCTGAGCGCATGAGTGAAGCCATCGCGGCGCGTGGCCGGATCGACAAGCGGCAGGCGATCCTGGACGCCGCGTTTACTGTTTTCGCCCGGACGGGATACGCCCAGGCGGGGGTGGACGTGATCGCGGCTGAGGCGGGAGTGGCCAAGGCCACCGTGTACAGCCACTTCGGTGACAAGGAGAACCTGCTCCGCGAGGCCATCGCCGCCTCCGCCGACCAAGCGCTGGCCGACAACCTGGCCGCGGTCGACCGGCTCACCGACTGCGGCACCGACCTACGCGCAACTCTGGAAGGTGTCGGCATGCGCCTGCTCCAGTGCTACTGCGACGACCGATCCTGGGCGCTACGTCGGCTGCTGTCCGCCGAGATCAACCATTTCCCTGACCTGCTCGACATCATCCACACCCGCGCGGCCGACCGCATCACCGAAACCCTGGCCGACCGACTCGCGCGCCTTACCGTCGCTGGACACCTGCATACCCCGGATCCACTCTTGGCCGCCGAACAGTTCTTCGCCCTGCTATGCGGTCCGATGGACAAACGAGCACGCCTCGGCACCCGGCACGTTCCCAACACCGAACTGCGCGTCCTCTCGCGCGCCGCGGTCCACACCTTCCTGCAGGCATTCACCCCGAAACCAACCGGAACCGCCTAACGAGCCTGAGCGGTCCAGGCCGAGACCTGTACAGCGTGAAGGGCGGCAGAGCCGTCCTATCGAGGAATGGCTTTCAACGCCAACAAGCTCGTGGGCGCGAGGACCAGTACCTACGCTCTGGCGGCGCACCGGCGCGCGGACCGGCCTTTCGACCAGGCGCGCACCGAACTGGCGTACGGCGAGCGGCTGCGCCGGGCCCGGCGCCGCAGCGACGCCCGCGCCGCTCGGGCCCCGCCCCTGGGTCTCTGGCCCCGATTTGACCCCGCTCTGCCTGCTCGCCGAGGGCCTGTTCCATGCCGGCCACATCGACCGCGGCGAGGATGCCTCCGCTGCCACCGGGCACTCGGCACGCGCCGCCTCCTGAACCCGGGGCCGTCTCACGCCGCCTGGCCAGATCTTGGGCGTTGCGCTGCTTCCAGCCGGTCGGGCACGCACTGATCGCGGCGATCTTCACCGGCACAGGGCGAAAAGGGTGCCCGAGCTGGGCGAACGTCGCCTGCGTCTTTGAGGTCTTGCGTGAGGAACTGGCCAAAACCGGCGTCGACCCAGACGCGCAGATGCGCCCGTGTCAGAGGGCGCATCCCCACAGCCCGTCGGCCGGGGGCTTTGCGTGAGGTGACGCGCACTGAGGTGAGAACTTCAGCCCACGCCGGCCTGTCGTTGACGAAGCTGTCGCCAAGTGCACGAGTGAGGAGCCTGTCCATGGAACCGGCCTCAACGACGTCCCGGAGATCCTCGCGCTCACCCGCGTACGCACTTGCAAGTGCGTACTTGCCGCCTGCCGATCACTAACCAATAGTTAGTGAAGAAGCCAAGCCCGGCAAACAAGGAGGCACCCCATGCTCGACCCGGCGTCGCGCAGCCAGATCACCCTAGGGACGACCACCGTCACCTACCTGCCCGACGGCGAGGCGCATCTCGACCCCGCCGTCCTGTTCCCCGCGTCGGGGTCGGACGGCTGGGCCGCCCACGCGCCCTACCTCGACGCCGACGGCCGGCTCCCGGTCAGCATCGGCTCGTTCCTCATAGACACCGGCGCGCACCGGGTCCTGGTGGACCTCGGGCTGGGGGCGGTCGACTTCGAGGCGCCGGGGATCGGCTCGTTCCGCGCCGGCGCGCTGCTCGACAGCCTGGCCGCCGAGGGCTTGCGGCCGGACGGCGTCGACACCGTCGTCTTCACCCATCTGCACCACGACCACGTCGGCTGGACCAGTGACGTCGCCCCCGCCCCCGGCAACGAGCCCGCCAAGCCGGAGCGGGGCCTGACCTTCGCCCGCGCGCGGCACCTCGTGGACCGCGCCGAGTGGGTCCATTGGCGCGGCACCGCCGAGGTCACCGGTCCCGACCCGCTGGCCGTGCAGGAGCCGCTCAGCGAGGCCATCGAGTTCGCGCGGCGCGGCGAGCCGATCGTGCCCGGCGTCCTGGCGGTCTCCACGCCCGGGCACACCCCCGGCCACCTCAGCCTGCTGGTCACCGACCCGGGCACGGACCGGCGGCTGCTCGTCCTCGGCGACGTCATGCACACGCAGGCGCAGGTCAGCGAGACGCACTGGAACTTTCTGTTCGACGTCGACGCCGAGCAGGGCACCAAGACCCGCCGCGCGCTGCTGGAGGACTACCAGGACGAGCGCACGCTCATCGCGGGCGGCCACTTCGCCGGCGAGGTGTTCGGCCGGTTTCTCCCAGCGCGGCGCCTGCACCGCTGGGCCGTCGCCCGCTGACGGTCATGCCCCGCCACCGAGGGCCGGGCTCGCACCGGCGTCGGTGGCCTCTCGGGCCTGTTCGACGTCGTTGATGTAGCGCTCGGCCCAGGCGCGGATGGCGTCCATCGGCTCGCGCAGGGTCCGGCCCAGCGGCGTGAGGCGGTAAGTGACGCCCCGGTCCGGGCCGGGCCTTCGGGAGACCAGCCCGTCGCGCTCCAGGCTGCGCAGCGTCTGGGCGAGCATCTTCTCGCTGATGCCGTCGACCCGCTCGCGCAGCTGCCCGAAGCGCAGCGGACCGTTCTCCAGGGCGCCGACCAGCAGCACACTCCACTTGTCAGCCAGCCGGTCGAGAGCCTGGCGCGAAGGACAGACCGCGCTGTAGACGCTCGCCAGATGGCCGTCGGGCAGGCGAGCGCGAGAAGGCCTCCGACTGCCCGGACGCGGACGGGGCACTGGGTTGTTCGGCATGCCTGATAGCTAACCAATGGAAAGCTCGCCGGGCAAGAGCCGCCCGGAACGCATGCCGACGGCCAGGGCTGTTGCGGGGGCATGAGGGCGGCGATCCGTGCCGCCCTGTCGGTGGCCGGCCGGCGGTCGAAGCTCAGCAGGCCCGGGTGGAGTTCCCGGGCGCGGACCAGGTCGGAGCCGTAGCCGCCGTCGCGGTTGAGGAAGTCCACGGCTTCGAACGTGGCGTTCTGCGCCCGGACGTCCTCGAGCGGGACCGGGACGTACGGGACGTCACGGCTGAGGACCTGGCTCGCCGCCCGCGCGATCCGCGGCGGGGTGAGCGCGTCGCCGGCGATGAGGCATCCCCGGGCGGGCGAGCTCGCCGCCCGCCACCCGACCGTACGGGTGAGGAGCGCGCCGGTGCCCGACGACGGCGACGACCTGCGGCCGGCCGTGGTCATCGCCTGTGCCTGCGGCAACCTGCGGCGCGGCGTCGCGACCACCGCCGGGCCTTCCGTCACTACCCTCAACCGCGCTGATCCGGGCTCGTGCCTGCCCGGGCGTGGGCGCCCACGCCTCAGAGTCCAGAGCCAACGCGATGGAAGCCCCGGTTGAAGTAGACGAGGCTCTGGCCGCCCTTCCGGGTGCGGATCTGCTCGATCTCGACGAACAGCACGCTGTGCGATCCCAGGGGCTTGCAGTCTTTCACCATGCCGAGGAGGGTCACCAACGCGTCTGTGAGGACCGGCACTGTCTGACCGCGGTCCCAGACGTCCCAGGAGAAGCGCTCCGCCATCGGAACGGCTGTCGCCCCGGCGAAGTGCATCGCCAGGTCCTGCTGGTCGCCGCCCAGGACGTTCACGCAGACTCTGCCGTTGGCTCTGAACACGTTGTGCATGGCGCTCTTGTGGTTGAGACAGACCAGGACCGTCGGCGGATCGTCGGTTACCGAGCAGACCGCGCTGACGGTGACGCCGCAGCGGCCGTACGGACCATCGGTGGTCATGATGCTGACCGCCGCGGGCAGGTGCGCCATCGCCTCCCGGAATTCGGCTTGAGAGGGGGCCCGCGCGGGTTCTCTGACCGTCACTGCTTGCTCCTTTCCTGCGGAGGGGACGGATCTCACAGATAGCCGGGGAAGGGAGGTACGCCCATGAGGACCGCACCGGCGCCGTCGTAGATGCCTTCCTGGAGGAAGGCGTGCTGGGGGACCACCGAGGCGTCGCGCAGGTAGCGCTGCATCGGGCTGTCGTCGGCGATGGCGGGGATGCCGCTCAGCTGGTAGGCCGTGCGAACGACGTCGAAGGAGCTTCTGGCCAGGTGGGCGGAGGCCAGGCGGAGCAGGCTGGTCTGGTTCGCGGTCGCCGGATCGCCGGCCAGGATCGTTTCGTACACCTCGTGGGTGGTCTCGTAGAAGAACGCGCGCGCGGATCGCAGTTCGGCCTCGGCCTTGCCGACCGAGATCCGGTAGGCGGCGCGATCGGCCGGCTTGGGGCCGCCCGTGTAGCCGCCGCGTATGACGTGGTCGAGGGCGGCGCGTGCGATGCCGAGACCGACGACCGCCAGGACCTGGGAGGCGTAGGGGACGCTAGGATAGCGGTACAGCGGCTCGTCCACGGTGGCCTCGGCCCCGCGCACGAACGTCCACTCGGCGGGGACGATGACATTGTCCACCTTGAGGTCGTGACTGCCGGTGCCGCGCAACCCGATGACGTCCCAGTTCTCGACGATCTCCACCTGGTCAGGGGGTAGCACGGCCTTCAGGGGGCGGTTGCCGTTCTGCGCGCCGGCGGTGATGCCCACACTGAGCAAGTCGGCGCCCAGGCAGCCGCTGGCGAACTTCCAGCGGCCCGCGACCCGGTATCCGCCCTCGACGATCTGGGCGGGCTGCACCGGGTACAGACCGCCCGCGAAGGCGACGTCCGGTCCGTCGGCGTACAGCTCGGCCTGCGTCTCCAGCGGTAGCGCCGCCAGGTAGATCAGTGAGGAGCCGAAGCTGGCGACCCACCCCGCGGAGCCGTCGATCATCGAGATCCGCTCGATGCGCGAGAGGAATTCGGCAGGTGGCAGCGCGTCGCCGCCGAAGCGTCGGGGGGCGCTGGCCCGGTAGATTCCCGCGCGCTTGAACTCGGCGATCATGTCGCGCGGGACATGTCGCTTCTGGTCGAATTCCGCTCGCCGTTCGGCTACCTGGACCAGGATGTCTTCAAAGGCATGCGTCGCATGCTGGTCGGGTGAGGTCGCCGAGTCCAACGACTGCGTCATGATGATCCTCCTCATACTTTCCGCTCGACCGGTCAACCGGCCTGCCACGGCCTGGCTCCCGTCGGGAACCAGGCCGCGCCGGCCGTGGCCAGGCCACCTTGCCGGACCTTGCGGGCATCGTCAGTCGATGACCATGCCGCCGGTGAGGTTGGCGATCGCCCCGGTGATCGCGCCGGCGCGGTCCGAGGCGACGAAGGCGGCCACGTTGGCGATCTCGGCGACCGTGGGCAACTGCTTGCGCAGGGTCCGCTCCGTCATCAGGGCCCCGAATGCCTCACTGCTGATGCCGTAGGCATCGGCGTGCAGGCCGTACACCTCCGAGAGCTGCGGCGTCTCCGGCATCCCCGCCGCGTTCAGGCATACGACCCGGACGCCCTGCGGTCCGACCTCGGCGGCCAGACCTCGCGACAGCGACTCGATCGCCGCCCACGCCGGCGCCATGCCTCCCATGAGGGCAAGGGCCGACCGCGACGGGCTGGCCGTGATCGTCACGATCACGCCTGATCCCTGGCCGGTCATGCGCCGCGCGGCTGCGCGGGTGGTCAGGAAGTTGGCCTTGGGGTAGGTGGACATGGGCAGGTCGAAGTTGTCGACCGGCAGATCGACGATCCGGGTGCCCTGAATGCCGGTCTGCGGGAGGCTGAAGGCGTTGAAGGAGACGTCGATGGAACCGGCTGCCCGGACCACCGCGTCGGCGTGCGCCTCGACGGCGTTCTCGTCCAGTACGTCCACCGTGGCGACGTCGGCGACGCCCCCCGAGGCCTGGATCTTCTCGGCGACCGCCTCCAGCGCGGCGCTGTTGCGCCCCACGAGGAAGACCCGTGCCCCTTCCGCGGCGAAGGTCTGAGCGACCACGCCCCCGATGTTCCCACTCGCTCCGTAGATGATCGCGTTCTTCTTTTCGAGCAGCACAGATACTCCTGAAATGTGTCGATAGGTGCGCGCAGCCTGTCGCGATGCAGGCGGCGCAGATGGATGTCACGTCTTTAGACTTGGCGCCCCGCCGAAAGGAATCGGTCAAGGCCGCGGACCGCACGGGCCGCCGTGGGCATGGCGTGGTCGTCGATCATGGGCCTTGCGGCACCATTGATGGTTCCAAATCTTTCGAACAGTTGGAAGCTTTGCGCAGCCGGCCCTACTGTTCAACTATTATCGAACCATGCCTGGATCGTCGTCCCGTGAGCTGTTCCACCCCGAAGCCGCCGACCTCGTCCTGACCGACGTGCTGTTCGCGCTCAGCGACCCGGCGCGCCTGGAGATCACCAGGCGCCTCGCCGGGGGACCCCTGGAGGTCGCGGCCTGCCAGCCCACCGGTGGCGACATGCCCAAGTCGACCCTGTCCCACCACATCAAGATCCTGCGCGAGGCCGGAGTTGTCCGCAACGACCCGCACGGCCGCCAGCGCTATGTCACCCTGCGCCGCCAGGACCTGGAAAAACGCTTCCCCGGCATACTCGACCTCATTCTTCGCGAGGCCTCCGATGGCGACCGGCTCTGAACCGCCCACCGTACGGCCCGCGGCGGGCGGATCGGCCGTCGCTCTTCCGTTACCGGGAGGGCAGTGTCATAGTGATCGCCGTGAACCACCGCAAACCGCTGCATAGGTTGCGTGGCTCGATACGTCTGGGCAACGCCACATCGGCCGATCAACACCCTGTCGCAGCTTGGCTGCTGACGGTTGTCGCCGCCTGGAGCGTTTTCACCCACATCACCGGCATCATCTCAGGCCATCCGCAAAGCTTCGCGCTATCAGGATGGGGCGTCGGCGCCCAATGGATTGAGCACGTCCTCGTCCTGGGCGTCATGCTCTTTCTTCTCGTGGGCATGGTCGAGTCCCTGCTGCACAGATATCGGCGCAGTCACGGCGACAGAGAATAACTTGGGGCGTCCTGCCTTGCGATTTCCGACCATGGTTGCCTCTGGGACCTAGGTCGCTGACTCTTCGTTTTCAGGTCAAGAGCGCTTGAGGCCGGCCGGGGGGACCTGAGGTGGCGTGGGGCAAGGATTGGCCTGCGCGTGCGTGAACGCTTTCAATCGACCTCGCCCGCTGGTGCTGCCCCCTTATTGAGAGGGGCTGGTCTTCCGCGCCGCGGCACCGGCCTCATCGTCCTCACCCTCACTGGCGACCGGATCAGCGGCATGACCCGCTTCGACAACAGCGTGTTCCCATGGCTCGGGCTGCCGCGATCGCTGCCCGGCCGCCAGCCGACCGGGGCTGAGAGGGACGGCGCACCTCGTGGAGATCGGCCCAGCCCCTTGCCCGACGCTGCATGCTCCACACCGAAATCCCTCGGCTCGCCGTCGCCCCACGCTGATGAGGAAATTGGGCTGGAGCGACGAACGGACCCGTTGAACGGGGTGCCGCCGTTCGTCTGGCACGGATCCATCCGCTCACCAGAGATCGCCGAGCAGGCCGCGTACTACGGCGACGGTTTCTTCGCCAGCAACATCCTGTGGCCTAAGGAGCACTTCCAGCGCCTGATCGGGCTGTACCGCGAGCGTTACGCGCACTACGGGCACGGAACGCCCGAGGAGGCCATCGTCGGGCTCGGCGGGCAGGCGTTCATGCGGAAGAACTCGCAGGACGCGATCCGGGAGTTCCGGCCGTACTTCGACCACGCTCCCGTGTACGGCCACGGCCCCTCGCTGGAGGATTTCATGGCCGAGACCCCGCTGACGGTCGGCAGCCCTCAGCAGGTCATCGACAGGACCCTGAAGTTCCGCGACTACTTCGGTGACTACCAGCGGCAGATGTTCATCATGGACCACGCGGGAGTGCCGCTGAAGACGGTGCTCGAACAGCTCGATCTGCTCGGCGAGCAGGTCGTGCCGGTACTGCGCAAGGAATTCGCCGCGCTCAGGCCCGCCGGGGTGCCCGACGTTCCCGGTGCCCCGTCCGTGAGGATCGATCGGGGATCGGCTGACATCTCTTAGTCGTCGCGGCCGCGGTAGGCAAACCAGGGCATGAAGAACTGGGCGGTCGGGCCGACCATGAGCGCGTACAGCAGAGTGCCGACGCCCACACTTCCCCCAGCAGCCAGCCTGCGGCGAGCACCCGGGGCTGCTCGTCCGAGTCAATGGGGAGATCGACGGCGTGGTGGCGGTGCGGGTCGAGAACGGCTACGTCACCGGCGCCTACCACGTGCGCAATCCCGAGAAGCTGTCGCGTGTGGAGCGGGAGACCACCGTGAGCCGCTGAGGCCGGAACGACCTACTGCCCGCCAGGAAAACTACTTTCCCAGAACACTTGCGTGCCGGGTCGCGCGTCTGCCGGCGGCGCGGAAGGCTCCGGGCGCAGCACCGCCTGCCCGGCCGGGACCCCCAGGGAGGAGCGACCTCCGCCCTCTATCGTTCACAGCCTCAACGAGCAGGAGTCGGGGAGATTGAGGTGGCGTTTCTGGATTGTTACTCGAAACAACAAACTCTCGGCCGACAGGGTCTTCCAAAGCAGGCCATCCCGGAATACGTTGCCGCAAACAACATTCATCCGGGCCCCTCCGGAAGAAAGGACCCTGCACCATGCGCAAGGGGATCCTCAGCCTGACCGCCGCGGCAGCCGTGCTCGCCCTCGGTCTCACCGCCTGCGGGGGCAACAGCGGTCAGACCAACGCGTCGACCTCGTCAGCCTCGGCCTCAGCCTCAGCGGCGAAGGCCGGCAAGATCGGCGTCATCCTGCCGGACAGCAAGTCCTCGGCCCGGTGGGAGACAGCGGACCGCAAGTACCTCGAAGAGGCGTTCAAGGCCGCCGGCGTCCAGTACGACATCCAGAACGCCCAGAACGACAAGACGGCGTTCCAGACCATCGCCGACCAGATGGTCACCAACGGCGCCACCGTCCTGATGATCGTGAACCTGGACAGCGGCAGCGGCAAGGCCGTCATCGACAAGGCCAAGTCCCAGGGCGTGGCCACGATCGACTACGACCGGCTGACGCTCGGCGGCGGCGCCGCGTACTACGTCAGCTTCGACAACACCAAGGTCGGCACGTTGCAGGGCGAGGGCCTGAGCAAGTGCCTGGCCGACAAGAAGGCCAGCAAGCCCATCGTGGCCTACCTGAACGGCTCTCCCACCGACAACAACGCCACCCTGTTCAAGAACGGCTATGACGGGGTGCTCAAGCCGAAGTTCGACTCCGGCGAGTACGTCAAGGGCCCCGACCAGGCCGTGCCCGACTGGGACAACACCCAGGCCGGCACGATCTTCGAGCAGATGCTGACCCAGCAGCCGAAGATCGCCGGCGTGCTGGCCGCCAACGACGGCCTGGGCAACGCCGCCATCACCGTGCTGAAGAAGAACAACCTCAACGGCAAGGTGCCCGTCACCGGCCAGGACGCCACCGTCCAGGGCCTGCAGAACATCCTCGCCGGCGACCAGTGCATGACGGTCTACAAGGCCGTCAAGAAGGAGGCCGACGCCGCGGCCAAGCTCGCGGTGGCGCTGGCCAAGGGCGAGAAGCCCACGGCGAGCAGCAGCGTCAAGGACCCGGAGACCGGTCAGGACGTGCCCTCCGAACTGATGGAGCCGCAGGCCATCTACCTCGACAACGTCAAGGACGTGGTGGCCGACGGCTACGTGACCAAGGAGGAACTGTGCACGGGTGACTTCGCCAAGAAGTGCACCGAGGCAGGCATTCAATAACACCGAAGGGGGCGCGGCCGGACCGGTCGTGCCCCCTCTTAGGGAGCCCCATGACCCCCCTCCTTGAAGTGCGCGGGATCGACAAGAGCTTCGGCCCGGTGAAGGTCCTGCACCAGGTCGAGTTTGCGGCGTACCCCGGCGAGGTGACGGCCCTGGTCGGCGACAACGGCGCCGGCAAGTCCACTCTGGTCAAGTGCGTCGGCGGCATCTATCCGATCGACGGCGGTGAGATCCTCTTCGACGGGCGCCCGGTGCAGGTCCACAGCCCGCGCGACGCGGGCGAGCTCGGGATCGAGATCGTGTACCAGGACCTGGCCCTGTGCGACAACCTCGACATCGTCCAGAACATGTTCCTCGGAAGGGAGCGCAAGAACGGCCTCCTGCTCGACGAGGACAGCATGGAGGAACTGGCCGCGCAGACCCTCAGCAGCCTGTCCGTGCGCACGGTGAAGTCCATCAGGCAGCTGGTCTCCAGCCTGTCCGGCGGGCAGCGGCAGACCGTGGCCATCGCCAAGGCCGTGCTGTGGAACAGCAAGGTCGTCATCCTCGACGAGCCGACCGCGGCACTGGGCGTGGCCCAGACCGCGCAGGTCCTGGAGCTGGTGCGCCGGCTGGCCGACACCGGTCTGGCCGTCGTCCTCATCTCGCACAACATGAACGACGTCTTCGCCGTCTCCGACCGGATCGCGGCGCTCTACCTCGGCAGGATGGCCGCCCAGGTCAGGACCGCCGACGTGACGCACGCCCAGGTCGTCGAACTGATCACCTCAGGCCGCAGCGGGGAACTCGGCCTCAAGAACGGGGTCACCCCATGAGCAAGGTCAAGGAACTCCCCGGCGAGGCCATCGCCGCCGCTACGCAGTCCCCGTCGATCGGCAACAGCTTCCTCGCCTACGTCGAGCGGGTACGCGGCGGGGACATGGGCGCGCTGCCCGCTGTGCTGGGCCTGATCGTGCTCTGCACGGTCTTCGCCATCGCGCGGCCCGCCTTCGTCACCTCCATCAACTTCGCCAACCTCTTCACCCAGGGCGCCGCGATCACCCTGATCGCGATGGGCCTGGTGTTCGTGCTGCTGCTCGGCGAGATCGACCTGTCCGCCGGCTTCGCCAGCGGCGTGTGCGCGGCGGTGCTCGCCGTAACACTCACCAGCATGGGCCTGCCCTGGTACGTGTGCGTGCTGGCCGCCATCGTCACCGGCGTGGTCATCGGCACCTTGCTCGGCTCACTGGTCGCCAAGGTCGGCATCCCGTCGTTCGTGGTCACGCTGGCCGCGTTCCTGGCCTTCCAGGGCCTGGTCCTGGTGCTGGTCCAGGAGGGCACGAACATCTCCATCAGGGACAACGTGATCGTCGCCGTCGCGAACAGGAACCTGCCGCCCTGGCTCGGCTGGGCGCTCTACGCGGTCTGCGTGGCGGTCTTCGCCGCCGTGCAGCTCCTCCGGGCCAGGAAGCGTTCCAAGCGCGGGCTGGTGGCCGACCCGCTGTCGCTGATCGCGGCCCGCGTGGGCGCGCTGGCGGTGCTGGCCGGGCTCGCGGTCTACGTGCTCAACCTGGAGCGCAGCCGCAACCCGGCGCTGGTCTCGCTCACGGGCGTGCCGATCGTGGTGCCCGTGATCCTGGTGCTGCTGGTCGTGTGGACGCTGGTGCTGCGTCGTACCGCGTTCGGACGTCACCTCTACGCGGTCGGCGGGAACACCGAGGCCGCACGGAGGGCGGGCATCCCGGTCGACAGGATCAAGATCAGCGCGTTCGTGATCTGCTCCTCGATGGCCGCGATCGGCGGGATCGTCGCCGCGTCGAGGGCCAGCTCCGTCGACCCCAACACGGGCGGCAGTTCCGTCCTGCTGTACGCGGTCGGCGCGGCGGTCATCGGCGGCACGAGCCTGTTCGGCGGCAAGGGCAGGGTGCTGGACGCCGTGCTCGGCGGCGCCGTGGTGGCGGTGATCGAGAACGGCATGGGTCTGATGGGGTATGGGGCCAGTGTGAAGTACCTGGTCACGGGTTCTGTGCTGCTGCTCGCTGCGGGGGTGGACGCCCTGGCGCGCAGGCGGGCTGCTGCCGCTGGTCTAAGGTGATCAGCGACTCACAGCCCCCCTTGAAGGAACCCCAGACGATGCGTGCCGGCCCTTCCCAAGAGGACATCAGGCGCCACAATCTCGGCGCGCTGCTTCGCCATGTCCACCTGGGCGGGCCGATCTCGCGTGCCGAGCTGACCACGAAGATGGGGCTCAACCGCAGCACGATCATGGCACTGACCTCCGACCTCACCGCGGCGGGGCTGGTGCGTGAGGAACTGCCCCGTGAGACGGGCCGCGCGGGGCGGCCCTCGCTCGTGGTGCGGCCCGAGTCGGCGCGGGTCTACGTGTTCGCCTTCGACGTGGGCCCCGACCGGCTCGCGGTCGCGCGCGTGGGGCTGGGCGGGGTGATACTCGACCGCCGCGACACTGCACGCGAGCGTGGCCCGTTCCAGCTGGACGAGCTGACGGGGGCGCTGGCCGGCTTCGCCAGGCAGATGCGGCGCAAGACCAGGGACGACACCGTCTGCGTCGGGGCGGCGGCGGCCGTGTCCGGCGGCGTGCGCAAGGCCGACGGGGTGGTGCGGTTCGGGCCCAACCTGCTGGCCGAGGAGGTGCCGTTCGGCGAGGAGCTGGGCCGCAGGCTCGGCCTGGGGCTGCCGGTCAGCGTGGGCAACGACGCCAACCTGGCCGCGCTCGCCGAGCACAGCCGCGGCGTCGGGGCCGCCGTCAGGGACCTCATCTACCTGCACGGCGACGTGGGCATCGGCGGCGGCATCATCGCGGGCGGCCACCTGCTGGGCGGCCACGACGGTTACGGTGGCGAGGTCGGCCACATGGTCATCAACCCGGGGGGCCGCGCCTGCGGCTGCGGCTCGCACGGGTGCCTCGAGGCGGAGGTGGGGGAGCGGGCCCTGCTGGAGGCCGCGGGCCGCGTCGGTCCCGGGCAGCACGGGCGGGACGCGGTACGTGCCGTGGTCGAGGCCGCCGACCGGGGCGACATCGAGGCACAGGACGCGCTGAGCAAGGTCGGCGACTGGCTCGGGCTCGGCGTGGCGAACCTGGTGAACATCTTCAACCCGGAAATGGTGATCTTCGGGGGGATGCTGCGGGAGATCTACCTCGGGTCGGCGGCGCAGGTGCGTACCCAGCTCGCCCTGCACGCGATGGCGCCGCAGCGGGAGAGGCTGCGGTTGCGCACGTCGTCACTCGGGGACGCCGCCACTCTGGTGGGCGCGGCCGAGCTGGCCTTCGCCCACGTCCTCGCCGACCCCCTGGAGGTCCTGGCCCGCGCGGGCGGTTCGTACGAACGGACGGTCAGGTGACCTTGGACGTGGCGGCCGTCCACGTGTTGCAGAAGCCCGTGGCGCCGCCGCGGTAGCCGCGGTCCTGCCAGAAGGCGAGGTTGCGCGGCTTGCCGTGGATCTTGCTCTCGTCCGCTCTGCGCACGGCATCGATCCAGTCGTCCCACTCGATCCCGGGGTTGATCGACTCGAGGGTGGCGCTGTAGAAGACGCCGGCGAAGCATTCGGCCTGCATCTCCAGCCGGTGGCTCAGCAGGGCCCTGGCGCCGTCCGACGCGGGCCAGTACAGCGCGTTCTGCGCGTCCAGCACCCCGATGAGCTGCTGCACGTGGTGCCCCCACTCGTGGGCGATCGAGTGCGCGATGTTCATCCTGAACGGGTCGCCCAGGTCGTGCTTCATGATGCGGATGACGATCGTGCGCTGCTCCGGGCAGTATTGCGCGCCGTTGCTGGTGATCTTGCCGCAGACCGAGTCGCTCCCCGTCGTGATCGTGACCTCGGGCGAGGTGTACGTCAGCCCGGCAGCCGCGAACCGGGCGGCCCAGAAGCGGTCGGCGCATGCGGCCATCGCGCGGTGGAAGGACTTGAGCGAGGCGACGCTCCCCCCGCGGATCTGCGGGATCGCGCACTTCTGGACGGCCACGCGACCGCCCGTCGCCCCTGATAGACCGGCCTGGGCGATGCTCGACGCCGCCCAGGCCGGATCGGAGAAGAGGACCAGACCCGCGACCATGCCCACTAAGAGGGAAATACGCATGATCGCGGATCCTAGAGGACTACTTGGACACCTTGGACTTGGGTGCCGTCCAGGTGTTGCAGCCGCCGGCCGACTCGGTGTCGAAGCCGCTCTTGAGCCAGTGCCCGATGTTCGCGGCGTTGCCGTGCGTCTTCTCGCCCCAGCCCTCGACCTTCACGCCGATGGCTGACAGGTCGAGGCCGGTGCCGCCGTTCTTGACGAGGTAGGTGAAGTCGGTGTCCGGGCGGCCCAGGGAGTGCCAGACGCTGCCGATGAACACGCCTCCCAGGCACTCCGCCTGGAGCTCGAAGCGCCGTGCCTCGTCGAGCACGCGGGCCTCGTTCTTGCCGTTGTACCGCGTCTCGGCCTTGAACATGCCCGTGAGCTGCTGGACGTGGTGGCCGTACTCGTGGGCCAGGACCAGCATCAGTATCAGGTCGTTCGGCTCCTCGACGAGGTTCCAGCTCAGCAGGTAGGTGATCTTCTTGTTCCCCGGGCAGTAGATCGCCTGCGCGCCCTCCGGGAACTTGCCGCAGCCCGTGGCGGTGCCGACCTTCGTGATCACCTGCAGTGAGGGCTTGCTGAAGGCGTAACCCGCCTTCTTGATCTTGGGCTTCCAGGCGGCGTTGAGGCAGTCGAGCACGACTTCGAGGTAGCCCTTGACCTCGTCCAGGCTCCCGGACGGCACTTTCGGCTCCTCGCACGTGTCGAAGCCGAGCTTGCCCGTCTTGTAGATCGGGTTTTTCGCCAGTACGGGCTTGTATGCCGGAGCAGCGGTGGCCGCGTGGGCCGTGCCGGCGAAGAGCAGGCTCGCCAGAGCGCCTGCCATGAGCGCCAATCGGGGGATACGCATGAGAAGGCACCCTATTAAAGAGGGAGTTCCAGGTAAAGGAACATTAAAGTGTATTCGTGGGGGAGGCGGACCAGGTGTTACATGCGCCCGGAGTCCCGCGGTTGAAGCCACGCGTCATCCAGGCCGCCTGCGTGGGGCCCCTGCCGTGGTCGTTCTGCGGCCAGCCTTTGGCGCCGTTCTTCCTGAACCAGTCCACGGTGTACGCCCAGTCGGCGTCCGTGACCAGCTCCGTCCCCTTGAGGGTGCTCATGAAGACCGAGGAGAGGCATTCGGCCTGCAACTCCGAATTGCGCGAGAGCTGCAGCCGCTTGGCCTTTCCCGCCACGTTCCTGGCGGCCCAGTAATAGTTCCAGATGCCGGAGGTCTGCTGGACGTGGTGGCCGTACTCGTGGGCGATCAGGCGGGTGATGCCCAGCGGGAACGGGTTCCTTAACTGGTCCCTGCTGATCATCAGGTACATCGTGCGGTCGGTGGAGCAGTAGACGCCGTCGGCGCCCGCGTTCCACGCGCCGCAGGGCGTCTTGATCTTGGTGGTGATGATGCGCAGCCGCGGCTTGGCGAAGGGCAGCCCGGCCTTTTGGAACTGGGCGCCCCACGCCTTGTTGAGGCAGTTGGTCACACGGGTCAGGAAGCGCCGGTAGGCGGTCATGCTTCCGGCCGGCAGGTCGCCCGGCGTGCAGTTCACGTCGGTCAGGCGCCCGGTCCTGTAGAGCGGGTTCGCCGTCGCCAGCGCCCTGCCGATCGACGGGCCTTTCTGCGACTGGCTGGAGACCTTGGCGGGCGGGGAGGCGAGCTGCTGGGCCTCGTTCTGCGGCTCCGTCGAGGTGGTGGCCACGTCGGCCAGCACGAGCACCAAACCGGCCGCTGCCAGGGCAAGTGCCAGCATGGCGACCGCGAGAGCCGCAAGTTTGCTTTTGGGGACGGAGTTCATATGTCCCGAAAGACTAGGTCAAGATCGGACATATGTGGGTGGATTTGACTCGATGGAGTCAGTGAGGCGTCCGGGAACTAGACTCGGAGCGTCGGCGCACAAGAGCAGAGGGGAGTCGGATCCGTGAGCGGGTTGCTGGGCTCGATTAAGGGACCGCACGACGTCAAACGGCTCGCTGTCGAGGAGTTGCCACGACTCGCGGGGGAGATCCGTGATCTGCTCGTCGACTCGTGCGCCAGATTCGGCGGCCACCTCGGCCCCAACCTCGGTGTGGTCGAGCTGACCATCGCCGTGCACCGGGTCTTCGACTCGCCGGACGACCCCATTGTCTGGGACACCGGCCACCAGGCGTACGTGCATAAACTGCTGACAGGCAGGGCCTCGGGCTTCGAGGCGCTCAAGCAGGAGGGCGGCCTGTCGGGTTACCCGAGCCAGGCCGAGTCCGAGCACGACTTCGTCGAGAACTCCCACGCCTCGACCGCGCTCTCCTACGCCGACGGCCTGGCCAAGGCGTTCAAGCTGCGCCGCGAGCACGACCGCACGGTGGTCGCGGTGATCGGCGACGGTGCCCTGACCGGTGGCATGGCCTGGGAGGCGCTCAACAACATCGCCGCCGGCAAAGACCTGCCGGTCGTGATCGTGGTCAACGACAACGGCCGCTCCTACTCGCCCACGATCGGCGGCCTGGCCTCCCACCTGTCCTCCCTGCGGGTCAACCGCAGGTATGAGGACATGCTCGAATACGTCAAGGAGAAGTTGGGGAACGTTCCCGTCCTCTACGACGCGCTCCACGGCTTCAAGAAGGGCGTCAAGGACGTCCTGGCGCCGCAGGTCATGTTCGAGGACCTCGGGCTGAAATACGTGGGCCCCATCGACGGCCACGACGAGCAGGCCATGGAGGCGGCGCTACGCAAGGCCCGCGACTTCCGCGGCCCCGTCATCGTCCACGCGCTCACCCAGAAGGGCCGCGGCTACACGCCCGCGGAAAACCACGACGAGGACCAGTTCCACTCGCCCGGCGCCTTCGACCGGGCCACCGGCGCGGAGAAGCCCAAGGGCCGCATCTGGACCAACGTGTTCAGCGAGGAGCTCGTCCGGCTCGGCAAGGAGCGCGAGGACCTCGTCGCGATCACCGCGGCCATGCTCCACCCGACCGGCCTCAACGCGTTCGCCGACGCCTTCCCCGACCGCATCTACGACGTCGGCATCGCCGAGCAGCACGCGCTGACGAGCGCCGCCGGGCTGGCACTCGGCGGCATGCACCCGGTGGTGGCCGTCTACGCCACGTTCCTCAACCGGGCCTTCGACCAGCTCCTCATGGACGTCGCCCTGCACCGGCTGCCCGTCACCGTGGTGCTCGACCGGGCGGGCGTCACGGGCGACGACGGCGCCAGCCACAACGGCATGTGGGACCTGTCGATTCTCCAGGTCGTCCCGGGCCTGAGGATCGCCGTGCCGCGCGACGGCGACCGGGTGACCGAGCTGCTGCGCGAGGCCGTGGAGGTCACCGAGGGGCCGACCGTGCTGCGCTTCCCCAAGGGCCCGGTCGCCGAATCGATCGAGCCGGTGGGCAAGCTGGGCGAGATGGACCTGCTGCGGGCCCCCGAGGGCGAGCCCGACGTGCTGCTGGTCGGCGTGGGCCCGATGGCGCAGGTCTGCATGGACGCCTCGGTCCTGCTCGACGCCCAGGGCATCTCGGCCACCGTCGTCGACCCCCGCTGGGTCAAGCCGCTCGACGAGGCGCTGGTGCTGGCCTCGAGCGCCCACAAGCTGGTGGCCGTCGTCGAGGACAACGGCCGCGTGGGTGCCGTGGGCGACGCCGTGGCCCGCCTGCTGCGCGACTCGGACGTCGACGTGCCGGTGCGTACGTACGGCATCCCGCAGGAGTTCCTCGACCACGCCAAGCGGGCCGCGATCCTCGGCAGGATCGGCCTGACCGGACAGGACCTCGCCCGGCAGATCACCGAGGCCGTCGCCAAGCGCACCTCCCACGAGGAGCCCGCCCGCCGTTGACCACCCCGCGGCGTTGATCCCCCATCACGGCGATCAACGCCGCGGCCGCCATCGGCGGCACATCCACTTCGCGTGCTGCCACACCACCCCGCCCCGCGCCGACCCGCTCCGCCCGGCGCCGTCCCGCTCCGCCCAGCTCGGCCGCGACGCCCCCTCCGCCTCCGCCTCCGCGCGGTGCGGTCGCGGCGGCGACTGGCTGTCGCGACCCCGGCACCCTGGCCTGCGGTGCGGCGTGGGCGCCGTGACGTGGGCGGGGGGAAGTGGCTGTTTGTGGCGTCCGTCGAGCGTGCCGGCCCGCCCGAGCCGGCCGGCGACGGCGCCTCGCCGGTGGTGCGAGGCGCATCCGCGTCATTCCGGCGCCTCGTTCGCGGTCCGCGTGGCGGCGTCCGCGGACGGCGGACGGGCCGTTGTCGCCGTGTGGCCAGGCATGATCACCCAGGGCGTGGGAAGGATCACTCGCTGTGGAGATCTTTCGCACGAAGAGTGTCGAGCAGTCGATCCGCGACACCGAAGACCCCGAACACCAGTTGCGTAAGCGCCTCACCGCCACCGACCTGACGATCTTCGGCATCGGGGTGATCGTCGGCACCGGGATCTTCGTGCTCACGGGAGAGGTCGCCAGGGAGGTGGCGGGGCCCGCGGTGGCGGTCTCGTTCGTCGTGGCGGGCATCGTCTGCGGGCTCGCGGCCCTGTGCTACGCCGAGTTCGCCTCCACGATCCCGGTCGCCGGCTCGGCCTACACCTTCGCCTTCGCCACCCTGGGCGAGTTCCCCGCGTGGGTGATCGGCTGGGACCTGACCCTGGAGCTGGCGCTGGCCGCGGCCGTGGTGTCGGTCGGCTGGTCGGGCTACTTCGCCTCGATGCTCTCGTCCGTCGGCATCCACCTGCCCAGCGCCATCGCGGGCGACAACCCCGTGGTCAACGTGCCCGCCATCGTGATCGTCCTCCTCCTCACCTCGATCCTGGTCGCCGGGATCAAGGTGTCCTCGCGGGTCAACCTCATCCTCGTGATCACCAAGATCCTGGTGGTGCTGCTGGTGATCGGGGCCGGGCTGTTCTTCGTCAAGGCCGCCAACTACACGCCGTTCATCCCCGAGGCGGTGTCCACGCCGCGCGTGGGAGGGCTGAAGGCGCCGCTGATCCAGGTGCTGTTCGGCGTCACGCCCGTCGCGTTCGGCGTGCTCGGCATCTTCTCCGCCGCGGCGATCGTGTTCTTCGCGTTCATCGGCTTCGACATCGTGGCCACGGCCGCGGAGGAGACCATCCATCCGCAGCGCGACGTGCCGCGCGGCATCATCGGCTCGCTGGCCATCTGCACGGCTCTCTATGTCGCCGTCTCGCTCGTCGTCGTCGGCATGCAGCGCTACGACCGGCTGAGCACCTCGGCGCCGCTGTCCGACGCGTTCACCTCGGTCGGCTACGCCTGGCTGGCCACGATCATCAGCGTCGGCGCCATCGCCGGGCTGACGACCGTGGTGCTGGTGCTGCTGCTGGGCCAGACCCGGGTGCTGTTCGCGATGTGCCGCGACGGGCTCCTGCCGCGCCGGCTGGCCAAGGTCCACCCTCGCTTCGGCACGCCGGCCCGGCTCACGATCGTCATCGGAGTGGTGACGATGGCGCTGGCCGGGTTCGTGTCGTTCGGCGAGCTGGCCGAGCTGGTGAACATCGGCACGCTCTTCGCGTTCGTGGTGGTCTCGATCGGCGTGGTCATACTCAGGCGCACGAGGCCCGACCTGGAGCGGGCGTTCCGCGCGCCGCTGGTGCCGGCGCTGCCGATCCTGTCCGTGCTGGCCTGCCTCTACCTCATGCTCAACCTGCCGGTGGAGACGTGGCTGAGGTTCCTGGTCTGGATGCTCGTCGGCGTCATCGTCTACTTCTTCTACGGCTACCGCCACAGCAGGACCGCGACCCCCGGGGCCAAGAGCGACGACTGAGGGGGCGGGCGCGATCCCCGCCCCCTGAGTCGTGTCAGAGGGTGAAGACCTCTCCTGTCGCGGCCTTCACCAGGCAGGCGTTGTCGAAGACCTTGCCCCAGCGCACCTTCTTGCCGTCCCAGCGGCCCGAGATCGCGACGGCCTGCGGCTGCAGCTCCCGGGTGCAGGCGGCGTCCGGCGAGACGTTGAGCCGCTCGGGATGCCCGTCGACCTTCTCCAGCAGCTGGCAGGCCGCGCGGGCGTCCGGGTGGGTACCCCCGGCGGGCCCGCACTGGAGCCGGACCGTTGTCGGCGACCCGCCCTTCACCGCGATGCCGACCTTGAGCTGGGCCTTCGGCGCCTTCGGGCGCGTGGCCACGGCGGGCGACGACATGCCCAGCATGACGATTCCGCAGACCGCGACGGTGCCAAGTACTCGAATCATGACTACTCTCCGTTCGTAGGACGCTACAAAACGCTACGACGGAGGTCGATATAGGTTAAGGAGGCCCGCCGGACGGGCCTCCTTAAAGGATCAGACAGGCACTGAGGCGATTCCCGGGGCGAGGAAGCGCGGCTGGGCGATGCCCGTCCTGTCCAGGTACGGAGTGATCCCGCCCAGATGGAACGGCCAGCCCGCCCCGAGGATCATGCACAGGTCGATGTCCTGCGGTGCGGCGACCACACCCTCGTCCAGCATGATGCGGATCTCCCCGGCCAGCGCCGCCAGGACGCGGTCGCGTACCTGCTCGGCGGTGGACGGTGACGAGCCGCCGGAGAAGACGGCCACCGCCTCGGGGTCCAACGTGAAGTCGGGGCGGTACACGCCCGGCTTGCCCGTGGCGACCAGCTTGGCCATGTTCTCCGAGACGCCGAACCGGTCGGGGAAGGCCTCGTGCAGCGTCTCGGCCACGTGCAGGCCGACGGCCGGGCCGACGAGCTGCAGCAGCGCGAACGGCGTCATCGGCAGCCCGAGCCCGTCCAGCGCGTGCTCGGCCACCTCCAGCGGCGTGCCCTCGTCCACGGCCGCCACGACCTCGCCCATGAAGCAGGTCAGCAGCCGGTTGACCACGAACGCGGGGGCGTCCTTGACCAGTACAGACGACTTCTTCAGAGTCTTGCCCACCGCGAACGCCGTGGCCAGCGTGGCGTCGTCCGTCGCGGCGCCGCGGATGATCTCCAGCAGCGGCATGACGGCCACCGGGTTGAAGAAGTGGAACCCGACCAGCCGCTCGGGATGCTCCAGATCGGCGCCCATCTCGGTCAGGGAGAGCGAGGAGGTGTTCGTGGCCAGCACGCACTCGGCCGAGACCACGGCCTCCACCTCGGCGAACACCTGCTTCTTGACAGTCAGGTCCTCGAACACGGCCTCGATCACGAAGTCGGCGTCGGCGAAGGCTTCCTTGGTCAGGGCGCCGGTCACCAGACCCTTGATCCGGTTGGCATGGTCGTTCGAGATGCGGCCCTTGCCGAGGAGCTTGTCGACCTCGGCGTGCACGTACCCGACGCCCTTGTCGAGCCTGGCCTGGTCGAGGTCGGTCAGCACGACCGGCACCTCCAGGCGGCGCGCGAACAGCAGCGCCATCTGCGAGGCCATCAGCCCCGCGCCCACCACGCCGACCTTGGTGACCTTGCGGGCCAGCGACGCGTCGGGCGCGCCCGCGGGCCGCTTGGCGCGGCGCTGCACCAGGTCGAACGAGTAGAGCCCGGCCCGCAGTTCGTCGCCCATCAGCAGGTCGGCCAGCGCCTGGTCCTCGGCGGCGAAGCCCTCGTCGCGGGAGGCCGTGCGGGCCTGGGCGACCAGGTCGAGCGCGCGGTAGGGGGCGGGCGAGGCGCCGCGCAGCTTCATGTCCACCAGGAAGCGCGCGTCGCCGACCACCTTGTCCCAGTCCTCGTCGTGGGACGGCCGCTCCACGGCCAGCTCGCCCTTGATCACGCGGGCGGCCCAGCGCAGGGACTCCTCCAGGAAGTCGGCGGGCTCGAACACCGCGTCCGCGACGCCCAGCTCGTACGCCTCCTTCCCCTTGATCATGCGGTTCTGCGAGAGCGGGTTGTCGATGATCAGCTTGATCGCGTTCGCCGGGCCGATCAGGCGGGGGAGGAGCTGTGTGCCGCCCCAGCCGGGCACCAGGCCGAGGAAGCACTCCGGCAGCGCCACCGCGGGCACGCCGGAGGAGATGGTCCGGTACGTGCAGTGCAGCGCCACCTCGAGCCCGCCGCCCATCGCGGCGCCGTTCACGAACGCGAACGACGGGATCGGCAGCTCGCCCAGCCTGCGGAAGACGTGGTGGCCCAGCGCGCCGATGGCCAGGGCCTCTTCGTGCGTGGTCAGGGCGGCCGCGCCCTTGAGGTCGGCGCCGACGGCGAAGATGAACGGCTTGCCCGTCACGCCCACGGCGGCCAGGTCGGTGCGCTCGGCGATCTCCGACAGCGCGCCGTTGAGCGCGAACAGGCCGTGCGGGCCGAACGTGTTGGGCTTGGTGTGGTCGAACCCGTTGTCCAGCGTGATCAGCGCCATCGTGCCCGCGCCGTGGGGGAGCTGCACATCGCGAACGAGCGCCTTGGTGACGACTTCGTCGGTGTTGCGCTCGCTCAGCAGCGCCCGCCAGGTCTCGAGGTTGCTCACAGGCCCTCCTTCGTCGGTCCTGCGAGCAGGCTGCTGTGTCTAATTGTTCTCTCGCTTCGCTCGATCACGTCAAGTTCTCCCAGATCACAGTGCCGCCCATGCCCATGCCGACGCACATGGTGGTGATGCCGTACCGCACGTCGGGACGCTCGCCGAACTGCCGCGCGAGCTGCGTCATCAGCCGCACGCCCGAGGAGGCCAGCGGGTGGCCGTAGGCGATGGCGCCGCCGTACTGGTTCACGCGGGGGTCGTCCTCCGCGATCCCGAAGTGGTCGAGGAAGGCCAGCACCTGTACGGCGAACGCCTCGTTGATCTCGAACAGCCCGATATCCGAAATGTCCAGGCCCGCCAGCCGGAGCGCCCGCTCCGTGGACGGGATCGGCCCCACGCCCATGACCTCGGGGTCCACGCCCGCGAACGCGTAGGAGACGAGCCGCATCTTCGCGCCCAGCCCCAGCTCGTCCGCCACCTCCTTGGCCGCCACGACGCAGCCGGTGGCGCCGTCGTTGATGCCGGAGGAGTTGCCCGCCGTGACGTTGCCGTGCGGCCTGAACGGCGTCTTCAGCGCGCTCAGCCCCTCCATCGTGGTGCCGGGCCGCGGCGCCTCGTCCTCGACCGCCAGGCCCCAGCCCTTCTCCGCCGTCCTGATCGCGGTCGGCACCAGGTCGAGCTGGATCTTGCCGTCGGCGTACGCCTTGGCCGCCCGCTCCTGCGACAGCACCGCGTACGCGTCCGCGCGCTCCTTCGTGATCGCCGGGTAGCGGTCGTGCAGGTTCTCCGCCGTCATGCCCATGACCAGCGCGCTCGGATCGACCAGCTTCTCCGACAGGAACCGCGGGTTCGGGTCGACGCCCTCGCCCATCGGATGCCGGCCCATGTGCTCGACGCCGCCCGCGATGGCCACGTCGTACGCGCCGAACGCGATGCCGCCCGCGACCGTGGTGACCGCGGTCATCGCGCCCGCGCACATGCGGTCGATGGCGTAGCCGGGCACGCTCTTGGGCAGCCCGGCCAGCACCGCCGCCGCCCGGCCGATGGTCAGGCCCTGGTCGCCGATCTGCGTGGTCGCGGCGATGGCGACCTCGTCCACCCGCTCGGGGGGCAGGTCGGGGTTGCGCCTGATGAGCTCGCGGATGACGCGGACGACCAGGTCGTCCGCGCGGGTCTCCGCGTACAGCCCCTTCGGTCCTGACCGGCCGAAAGGCGTGCGCACGCCGTCGACGAACACGACGTCACGAGAGGAAGGCACGGATTCGCTCCTCGTTGGAGAGTGGGTTCCGTGCCTATGCTACTCGCCAGTAACTACTCCGCAGACGAGGGCGACGGTCAGCAACGCGTAAATGACGGCCGTGCCCGGCTCCCAGAGATGGGCGCGGGCCCCGACCAGGGCCGCGACCGCCACGGCCGCGCCCGTCCAGAGCGCCGCGCCCTCTCGCGGGCACGCGCCCCGGCCGGGGTCCCACGGATCGCCAGGTGATCCACCCGGCCGCAGGGCACGCACCAGCATCCCCACCGCGTCACGTGCCCACCACAGGACGAACAACACTCCTGCCGCGAGACTCATCACCGCCAGCGCCTCGGCGGCCCAGGCCAGGACGTCGGCGAAGGCGTACAGGGCGGCCTCGCGGAAGAAGTGCGGCGCCGTCCAGCCGAGCAGCAGCGTCACCGCCCAGCCGCAGGCCACGGCCAGCCGGCTGAGTGGCCGCGCCCATCCCGAGCGGGCCACGGCGTAGAGCTCGCGTTCCCTCTGGTGGACGAGCCGGGCATGGGCGCCCCAGACGTACTGGGTGATCGCCAGCGCGGGCAGCGCCATCATGAAGACCGCCAGCGACAGCACGGCCAGCGGCAGCGTCTGCTCCTTGGTCGGGGCCCGGTCGGCGAGCAACTGGGCGGTGGCCAGCAGCGCGATGGCGGCGGAGAGTGCGACGAAGGCCCGGCGGCGGGCGGCCCTGGCCGTGGCCCGCAACTCGGTCAGCTCCTGAGCGCCTGGAGGGGGCGCCGTCTCGGTCAACAGCATGCATGTCATGATGGCGTCACTCCCCGTAGCGACGCCCCGGATTCGCGGGCTTTGGATGGAGCCCTCGCTAGCACGGAAGAGTGGCACCCCGGTGAATTGCCGCCGTCGTCGAGATGGCGCGACAGTCCTTGAGTCACGCGTTTTCTCAGTACACTGCGCGTCACCGGAAGGGGAACGCGTTTCTCTTCTGCGGAGGGGGGCGTGTGAGACAGAGCGCGAAATATCCGGTGGAAGCTCCACCTCGGCGGCGGAGCCGCGAGCCGGGCCCGCGAAGGCGGGTCTCCGTGCTGGGGTGGGTCAGCATCGGACTGACGTTCGTGCTGGTGGCCGTCTCGCTCGCGGCGTACGCGTACTACCGGCGCATCG
This sequence comes from Nonomuraea sp. NPDC049784, assembly GCF_040659615.1. Classification (NCBI taxonomy): domain Bacteria; kingdom Bacillati; phylum Actinomycetota; class Actinomycetes; order Streptosporangiales; family Streptosporangiaceae; genus Nonomuraea; species Nonomuraea sp. NPDC049784. Next base: position 12,445 of record NZ_JBFAMX010000035.1, on the reverse strand, counting down.
AGGGCGGGATCGACCGCGTGCCCATCGAAGTCGGCGCGAGCCGCCCACCGGAGACCGGCGCGCTCAACGTGCTGCTGGTCGGCTCCGACTCCCGTGAGGGCGACAACAAGAGGTACGGGCCCCATCTCAAGGAGATCGGCGAGCGCACCGACACGATCATGCTGCTGCACATCTCCCCGAACCGGGACAAGGCCACCATGATCAGCTTCCCGCGCGACTCCATGGTGATGATTCCCGAGTGCCGGAGCCGTACCGGCACCGTGCTCCCCGGGGGGCTGCGCCAGATCAACTCCGCCTTCAACGACGGCGGCATCAACTGCACGATCAAGACCCTCGAGTCGCTCACCAACATCAAGATCAACCATTTCGTGAAGGTCGACTTCACCGGCTTCAAGGGCATCATCGACGCCATCGGCGGCATCGAGATCTGCCTGCCCAAGGCCGTCAACGACCCCAAGTCCAAGCTGGTGCTCGGCGCGGGCAAGCACGTGGTGAACGGCGAGCAGGCGCTGGGATACGTACGCACCAGGTACGCGCTGGGCGACGGCAGCGACCTGAGCAGGATCCAGCGGCAGCAGGTCTTCCTCACCAAGGTGCTCGAGGCGGTCACCAACGGCGGCCTGCTCACCAATCCGGCCAGGCTGAACGCGTTCCTGGAGGCGTCCGCCGCCGCCGTGACCGTGGACAGCGGGCTGACGCTGGACCGGATGCTGGACATCGCCAACAGCGTCAAGGGCCTGACGGCCAAGGAGCTCAAGGGCATCACCGTGCCCACCGAGCCCTATCCACAGGACAAGAACCGGGTCCAGTTCAGCCAGCCGGCCGCGCGCGACTTCTTCGAGGGCGTACGCAACGACGTCGAGGTCACCGCGACCCTCGCGCCCGGCAAGTCCGCCGCTCCCAAGATCGAGAACAAGCAGGTGCGCGTCCAGGTGCTCAACGGCACGGGGGAGCCGGGCAAGGCGGTCCAGGTGGCCGACCAGCTGGCCGCGCAGGGGTTCGTGATCACGGAGGTCGGCAACGCCGCCACGACCGCGAACACCGCCATCCGGTACGCGAAGAAGGACACCGCGGACGGGCCCACCTATGGGGACGTGGTGGCCGCGCGGCTGTCCAAGGAGAAGAAGACGCCGGTGGCGGGCAAGGTCCGGCCGGTAAACACGCAGCCGTACAAACCGCAGGCCGCCCAGATCGCCCAGGACGCCCAGACGCCGGACGGGCCGATCATCCAGCTCGTCATCGGGGCGGACTGGCCCGGGGTGCGCGTGGTCTCGGCGATCCCTGACTCGCTCAAGGACAAGGTCGTCGACTCCAGCACCAACCCGTGCCTGTGACACCTGCTCCCGGGTCAGACGGGCCGCGACAGTCGTAACGCGTCCGTTCCGTTCGGCGCCGGTCCGTAGCGCTCATCCGGTCTTTTGCATGCCTTCGTAAGCAGGCCGCAGCACTATCCTTGCCCAAAGTGACGAATGTTACAGAGAGTGTTTTTAGGGAAACGTGTGAAATTTCCGGACAAGCTGAGGTTGGGTCTGCTAGGAAAGGGCGCGGTCCGAATTCGTATCAGAGAGGTTCCATCGTGGCGCGCGACGAGAACGACAGGCCTTATGAGGATGGGCAGGGGAGGTCGTTAAACCCCGAGATGGGTGACGTGCTTTCCCCACGGTGGAGCACTGAGGACACCGACGAGCAGCCCGCCATCCAGGTCGTCGGCAACGAGACCTACATCCTCCCGCTCGACAAGGGTGAGCCGCAGCTCATCGAGGGCCGTGACGTGCTCGACGACGGCCCCCACGACGTGCTCGGCGGCTCAAGCGGCTCGCATGACCCGTACGCCGGGGCCGGCGGCTCCCATGACCTGCTGGGCGCGCATGACCTCGGCGGCCCCAGCGGCCCGCACGACGTGCTCGGCGAGCCCAGTGCGAGCGGCACGCGGGACCTGTTCGATGAGCCGAGCGGCCCGCACCGCATCGAGGACGACAACCCGTACCTCCCGCTCGACCGCAGCTACGAGGGGGGCCTCGACGACGACCGCGAGGACGAGCGGCCCAAGCGCGGCTTCCTCGGCTCCGGCTGGACGGACGACTCGGACGAGGGGCGCTCGCGCGGCCGTTCCGGTGACGGCGAGGGACGTGGCCGTTCCGGTGGCGGTGAGGGCGAGGTGCGCCGCCGTACCAGGAAGCTGCTGGTGGCGGCCGCCGCAGTGGTGCTGGTCGGCGTGGGCGCGGGGTTCCTGCTCACCGGCAACTCCTCCGACGACCCCTGCAAGGCCGGTCAGTGCGCCAGCGCGGGCGAGGTGACCTCTCCTTCGGAGTCCGCGGCACCCGAGGACACGGCCTCGGACGAGGACACTTCGGAGCCCACCGATTCGGACACCCCTGAGCCGACCGACTCCGAGGAACCGACCACCCAACCGACGCAGCGGGTCCGGCACACGCGCGAGCCCTCGGCCCGCCCGACGAACACGCGCATCGGCCAGCCCACGTCGAAGGCGAGCACCCGGCCTACCCGCGCCCCGCAGACCCAGGAGCCGGACAGCAACGACATCGGTTCCGGCGACCCCGCCGACAACACGGTGCGGACCAAGGCACCGGAGCCCAAGTCCACCCAGGCGCCCCAGACCCAGGCGCCCCAGACTCAGGCGCCCCAGACCCAGGCGCCCGCGCCCACGCCGACGAAGGAGAGCAAAGGCCTGCTCGACATCCTGTTCCCCTGGGCCTGAGCCCCATAGGGTGCTCACCAGGGGATGCGGATCCAGGTGCTGGTCTGGCAGACTTGGAAACCGCTTTCCGGGGAGGTCTCGTGGTCACGCTTGAAGACGTCGCCAGGCAGGCTGGCGTCTCGCTCGCGACCGCCTCGCGGGTGCTCAACGGCAGCACCCGCCAGGTGGGCGCCGCCCTGCGCGCGCGCGTCGAGCAAGCCGCTGACGAACTGGGCTACCGCGCCAACATCGCAGCCCAGACGCTTGCCCGCGGGGCGAGCAACGTCATCGGCATCGTCGTGCACGACCTGACCGACCCCTACTTCGCGGCCCTGGCGGACGGGGCGATGCGGGCGGCCGCCACCGAGGGCCTGCTGGTCATGGTGGGCACCACGCACCGCGACCCCGAACAGGAGATCGCCTACGTGGCCACGCTGCACGCCCAGCGCGTGCGGGCGGTGCTGCTGGTCGGCTCCCGCGTCGCCGATCCAGCCGTCACGGGGCGGCTCCGCGACGAGCTGGCCCGATATCAGTCGGGCGGCGGCCGTGCCGCCTGCGTGGGTCAGGACCTCCTCGGCGTCGACACCGTCGCGCCCGCCAACAGGGAAGGGGCGGCCGAGCTGGCCCGCGCGCTGGCCGGGCTCGGGCACACGCGGTTCGCGGTGCTGGCCGGGCCGCCGCACCTCGTCACGGCGGCCGACCGGTGCGCCGGATTCGCCGAGGCGCTGGAGGAGCTGGGGCTGCCCGCGCCCCAGGTGATCCAGGGGCCGTTCGACCGCGACGGCGGCTATGCCGCGGCCCAGCAGGTCGGGGACGCGACCTGCGTGTTCGCGGTCAACGACGTGATGGCGGTCGGTGCGCTGGCGGCCTACAGGGAGCGCGGGGTCAGGGTTCCTGAGGACGTCTCGGTGGCCGGGTTCGACGACATCGTGACACTGCGCGATCATGTGCCCGCGCTGACGACAGTGCGGCTGCCGTTGAAGGACATGGGGGCGCGGGCGTTGGAGCTGGCGCTGGGCGAGGAGGACGCCGTAGTGGTCGAGCAGGTGGCCGGCGAGGTCGTGCTGCGGGAGAGCGTACGGAGGCTGGCATGAAGCTGGCGGTCAGCACGCTGGGGATGCCCGGCGAGGGGCTCGACAGGGCGATCGGGATCGCGGCCGGAGGCGGCTGCCAGGGCCTCGAGCTTCGCCTGCACAAGGACACCGGGGTGCACAGCGGGCTCGACGCCGCGGGGCGGCGCTCGGTGCGGGAGCGGGTGGAGCGGGCAGGTCTAGAAATTTCAGCGCTCGCCGGATATGTCGGCATTTGTGAGCCGGGGGCTGACGAACCGGTCATCGAGGCGCTGACCGCCGATCTCCAGCTGGCCGCCGATCTGGGGGCGCCCGGCGTGCGGGTGTTCCCGCGCGGCGGCGACGCCGCCGTCGGCGCCCGCAGGCTCAAAGCCGTCTCCGGTACGGCCTCCGCGCTCGGCACGCTCGTCCTCGTCGAGACGCACGACCTCATGGCCACCGGCGCGGCGGTGGCCGGGCTGCTGGCCGAGGCCGGCTGCCCCGAGACCACCGGCGCGATCTGGGACCTGCTGCACCCGTGGCGCCACGGTGAGTCCCCGGCCGACACACTGGCCGCGCTGGGCCCGTACCTCACGTACGTCCAGGTCAAGGATGCCGTCTCGGCCGAGGACACCACGCCGGTGCCCATGTGGACGGGGTCGGTGCCGCTGGACGAGTCGGGCGAGCTGCTGCGCGGAGCGGGCTACGACGGGTGGGTGTCGCTGGAGTGGGAGCGTACGTGGTATCCGCAGGTCGCCCCGGTCGAGGAGATCGTGCCGGGAGCGGCTGACTGGGTGCGGCGCTTCGCCCCTTAGATGGCATCGCCGCTTAGATAGGGGCATGCCCCCTTCTAAGCGGAACAAGGTGCTCGTCGTCGGCATGGACGGCCTGCGGTTCGACCGGCTCCAAGCCCTGGGTGCGCCCGTGCTGGACGCACTGATGTCCTCCGGCGCGTACGGCACCAGCAAGCTCCCCTACGGCGAGGCGGGAACGCCGCGTACGGAGTCGCCCGGCGAGGTCGTCCCCAAGTCGCCCGAGCCGGGCAGCCGGATCATCGCCTCGCGTACCGACTCGGGTCCCGGCTGGTCGTCGATCGCCACCGGGGTCTGGCCGGACAAGCACGGCGTGGTGGACAACGGCTTCGCCAACCCCAACTTCACGAAATTTCCGGACTTCCTGACTCGTGCGAAGAACGCCCGGCCAGAGCTGAGCACCGCCGCGTTCTTCTCCTGGACGGCGCTCGACGAGCACGGCGCCTTCAGCCGGGCGATCGACCACCGGCTGGTGCTGGACGGGTACGGGATGGCCACCTGGGCCGCCGCCGACAAGCAGGTCGCTGAGGCCGCCGAGCGGCACCTGGCGGCGGCCGACCCCGATGCCGTCTTCGTGTACCTGGGCGACACTGACGAGGTGGCCCACGACCTCGGCCCGCACTGCCCCGAGTACTTCGCCGCGCTCCAGACGCAGGACACCTACCTGGGCTACCTGCTCGACGCCGTCCGCGGCCGGTCCACGTACCCCGATGAGCGATGGACGGTGCTGATCACGACCGACCACGGGCATGTGGACGGGGGCGGGCACGGGGGGACCTCGGACGAGGAGCGCACGGTGTTCGTGATCGCGAACCGGTTGGGCGATGACCTGGGCGGCCGCCCGCTCGGCGAGCCGCGGCTGGTCGACGTGGGGCCGACGGCGCTGGGCGTGCTGGGCATAGCGACCGACCCCGCCTGGGATCTGGACGGCACGGATCTTTTCATCAACTGTTGAATTTCTGCCGGGAAAGCGTGAAACTGAGTGACAGGACGCTGAACCGCAGAGGAGCACGCGATGAACACGGCACTGGACTTCGCCGAGGTAGACGCGGGGATGCTGGCCGAGGTGGGCGGCAAGGCCGCGAACCTGGGTGAGCTGACCAGGGCCGGCCTGCCCGTCCCGCCGGGATGGGTGCTGACCACGGAGGCGTACCGGCAGGTGGCGCAGGGCCTCGAGACGAGCGGCGAAGGGCTCGCCGAGAGGGCCAGGCGGCACCTGCTCGAGGCGCCCGTGCCGGAGGCCGTCCACGAGGCGATCGTGAAGTCCTACACCGCCCTGGGCGACGACGTGCCCGTCGCGGTCCGCTCGTCGGCCACGGCCGAGGACCTGCCGTTCGCCAGCTTCGCCGGGCAGCAGGACACCTTCCTCAACGTGGTCGGCGCCGAGGCGGTGGTGGACGCCGTGCGCCGCTGCTGGGCCTCGCTCTGGACCGACCGCGCGGTCGCCTACCGCGAGTCCAACGGCATCGACCACGCCGCCGTGCGGCTCGCGGTGGTCGTCCAGGTGATGGTGGACTCGCGGATGGCGGGGGTGATGTTCACCGCCAACCCGGTGACCGGACGGCGGCGTGAGGCCGTCATCGACGCGAACCCCGGCCTCGGCGAGGCCGTCGTCTCCGGCGCCGTGAACCCCGACCGCTTCGTCGTGTACGGCGGCGAGATCCTCGAACGGCACGCCGGCGACAAGCGCCTGATCATCCGCTCGGTGCCCGGCGGCGGCACGGAACGCGTCGAGACCTCTCACGAGGATCTCTGCCTGACCGACGATCAGGTGCGCGCGCTGGCCGGCCTGGGCGTCCGCGTCGAGGACCATTACGGCGCGCCCCAGGACACCGAGTGGGCCATCGACGAGGACGGCAAGATCTGGCTCACCCAGGCCAGGCCGATCACCACTCTCTACCCGCTGCCCGAGCAGACCCGGGCCGGCCTGCGGGTGTACTTCTCGGTCAACGTGGTTCAGGGCGTCATGGCGCCCTTCACTCCGATGGGGCTGTCAGCGTTCCGGCTGATCAGCGGTGGAGCGGCGAGGCTGTTCGGTTACGGACCGGCCGACCCGCTCGACGGCGCGCCGTTCGCGGCCGCGTCGGGGCAGCGCATGTGGCTCGACCTGACCGCGGCCATCCGCAGCCGCTTCGGCCGCGCTGTGCTGCCACGCATGCTCGCGCTGGGCGAGGCCCGCGCCGTCCCCCTCTTCGAGCAGTTGATGCAAGATCCGCGGCTCTCTCTGACGTACACCTCACGCCGCCCCGTCCTGCGCGCCGTGCGCAGGTTCGCCCGCGGCATCCACGCCCCCTCCAGGGCCCTGCTCGCGCTGACCAGACCCCGCGAGGCCCTCGAGTACACCGCCCGCCTCGGAACAGAGCTGGACCGGCGCCTCGTGCCGCCTGCGTCGGCCACCCCGGAGCAGCGTCTGGACCATGCCGAGCGCCTGCTCGCCGGCACCTTCCCGGTCATCCTCTCGATCATGCCGATCGTGATCACCGGCTACGGCCTGTTCGCGCTGGCCTCCAAGCTCTCCGGCGTGCCGCTGAACGACATGCAGGACGTCCTGCGCAGCGTCCCCCACAACCCGACCACGGAGATGGACCTGGAGCTGTGGGACCTGTCCACCCGCGTCGAGCCGGAGCCGTTCAGGGAGAAGCCGGTAGCCGAGCTGGTCGACCTCTACCAGGCCGGGGGGCTCCCGCCGGTCGCCCAGCGGGAGATCACCGCGTTCCTGGACAAGTACGGCCACCGGGGTGTCGCGGAGATCGACCTGGGGGTGCCGCGCTGGTCGGAGGAGCCCGCGCACATCATCGGCGTGCTGGCCAACTACCTGCGCATGGACGGCGGCGCCGACCTCGCACCCTCCGCGCTGTTCGCCAGGGGCGCCGAGCAGGCGCGCTCGGCCATCGCCCACGTGGTGTCCGCGGCCCGGCGCAAAGGCTGGTGGCGGGCCCCCGTGGTGCGCTTCGGGCTGCGGCGTACCCGGGAGTTCGCGGGGCTGCGCGAACTGCCCAAGTTCTACCTGGTCAAGACCCTCGCCGGGGTGCGGCAGAGCATGCTGGTGGTCGGGGAGCACCTGGTGGAGCTCGGCGTCGTGGACTCGGCGCGCGACGTGTTCTTCCTGAGCTTCCAGGAGGCCAGGGCCGCCCTGGGCGGGGGCGACCTGCGCGAGGTCGTGGAGGAGCGGCGGTCGGCGTACGGGCAGGAGTCGCGCCGCAGGCACGTGCCCAGGGTGCTGCTGTCCGACGGCACCGAGCCCGAGGCGCTCGCGTCCGCGGCCGCGGATGGCGCTCTGACGGGCACGGCCGCCTCGGCGGGCACCGTCACGGGCGTGGCCAGGGTGGTGCTCGATCCGATCGGCGCCCACCTGGAGCCGGGCGAGATCCTGGTCTGCCCCTCGACGGATCCCGGCTGGACGCCGCTGTTCCTGACGGCGGGCGGGCTGGTGATGGAGATGGGCGGCGCCATGTCGCACGGCGCGGTGGTGGCCAGGGAGTACGGCATCCCGGCCGTCGTCGGGGTGCCCGACGCCACCCACCGCATCACCACGGGCCAGGAGATCGAAGTGAACGGCGCGGCGGGCACCGTGACGCTAATGTGATCAAATGCCCGAGGCCTACTGGAACCACAACGTGCACTACCAGCGGCTCGTCCTGCGGCTCGTGCCCGAGGGGCGCGAGCGGGCGCTCGACGTCGGATGCGGCGACGGGCTGCTGGCGAGCAAGCTCGCGGCCCGCGTCGCCACCGTGACGGGCGCGGACCGGCACACCGAGGCGATCGCGATGGCCCGCCGCCGGCACGGCCACCTGGACAACGTCACATTCGTGGAGGCGGACTACCTCGACGATCCGGAGGGGGCACTTCCGGAGGGCAAGTACGACCTCGTCACCGCCGTCGCCGTCCTCCACCACGCTGACTTCCGCGAGGCCGTGGACGCCCTGGTGCGGCTGCTCGAGCCCGGCGGGCGGCTGGTGGTCGTCGGCCTCGGCAGGGACCGCTCGCCTCTGGACTGGGTCGTCCGCCTCGCCGGGCAGGCGGCCTCGCGCGTGCTGCAGCTGCGCCACGGCCGCAAGAGTGGGGCGGGCATGCCGGCCATGGATCCCGTCATGCCGTGGGGAGAGGTGGGGCGGGCGGCCCGCCGGTTGCTGCCCGGCTGCCGCTTCCGCCGCCTCCTGCTCCGGCGCTACCTGCTCGTGTGGGACAAGCCGAGGTAGCTCAGGGGAGCACCAGCTCCTCATACCTGGCCTTCATCGTGGCCACCACCTCGTCGGGGTCGGCGGCCCAGATGTCGGCGTTGAAGATCTCCACCTCGATGTCGCCCGTGTACCCGGCGGCCTTCACGGCCTCGGTGATCGGCCTGAAGTCGATCACGCCGTCGCCCATCATGCCCCGCCCGAGCAGGATGTCCTGTGGCAGCGGGTGCAGGTAGTCGCACACCTGGTACGAGGCGATCCTGCGGCCGGCCCGCGCGATGTCCTCGAACACCCGCGGGTCCCACCACACGTGGAACGTGTCGACCACCACGCCGACCTGGTCCTCCGGGTACGCCAGGCTCAGATCGAGCGCCTGGCCCAGGGTGGACAGGACCGCCCGGTCGGGGCAGTAGATCGGGTGCAGCGGCTCCAGGGCCAGCTTGACCCCGCGCTCCCCGGCGTAAGGCGCCAGCTCCGCCAGCGCCTCCGCCACCCGCTCGCGCGCCCCGGCCACGTCGCGCGAGAAACCGCTCGCGGGCAGCGGCTCGCCCGGTTTCACGCCCGGCAGGCCGCCGACCACCATGACCAGGCACGCCGCCGACAGCTCGGCCGCCTCGTCGATGGCCCGCCGGTTGTCGTCCAGCGCCTGCGCGAAGGCACGCCGCCCCTCCTCGCCCGGCAGCCCGCCGGCCGTGAGGAAGCCGCCCCGGCAGAGCGACGACACCCGCAGCCCGGCCTCGCGTACCAGCTTCACGCTCTCCGCGAGACCCTGCTCGGCGACCTTCTCCCGCCACAGCCCGACCGCCTCCAGGCCGTGCCGCACGCACCCGTCCACGGCCTCGGCCACGGACCAGCGCCTGGTGGTCCACTGGTTCAGTGCAAGGCTCACAGGCCGTTCACCGCCAGCAGCGCCTTCATCCGGCGTACGGCGAGCTCCTGGTCGGCCAGCAGCCCGGCCTGGTCGGCGAGATGGAACACCTCCGACAGGTGGAGCAGCGAGCGGGCCGACTGGGCGCCGTTCACCATGGCGAACGCGTCCTGGTGGCCATTGAGCCAGGCCAGGAAGACGATGCCGGTCTTGTAGTTGTACGTCGGCGCCTCGAAGATCTTCCGCGACAGAGGGACGGTCGGGGTGAAGATCTCGTCATAGCGGTCCAGGTCGCCGGAGTCGAGCGCCTGGAGGGCCGCCGCCGCTGCCGGGGCGATGGCGTCGAAGATGCCCAGCAGCGCGTGCGAGCCCGACTTGATCAGCGACGGGTAGTTGAAGTCGTCGCCCGTGTACAGCTTGACGCCCTCGGGAAGCGCGGCGCGCAGTCGTACCTCGTGCTCCTCGTCCAGCAGCGACACCTTCACGCCGTCCACCATCGCGGGATGGGCGTGGATCAGCTCCAGGAACGACTCCGTCGCCGCCGCCACGTCCCGCGAACCCCAGTAGCCGGCCAGCTGCGGGTCGAACATCTCGCCCAGCCAGTGCAGGATCACCGGCCGGTCGGCCAGGCCGAACAGCTTGCCGTAAACCTGGTGGTAGTCGTCGGGACCCGTCGCCACCTTGGCGAGCTGGCGGGAGGCCATGACGATCACCCCGGCGCCGGCCGACTGGACGGTCTCGATCTGCTCGGCGTACGCGGCGGTGATCGTGTTCAGGTCGGCGGCCTGAGGCGCGTGGTCGGTGCCCGCGCCGCAGGAGACCAGCGTCGCCGGGTCGCCGTACGAGCGGGCCTCGGCGGCGCTGCGCCGGATGAGCTCCTTGGTCGCCGCCCAGTCCAGGCCCATGTTGCGCTGGGCGGTGTCCATGGCGTCCGCGACACGCAGGCCGTGCGACCACAGGTGGCGGCGGAAGCGCAGGGTGGCCTCCCAGTCCACGGCGGCGGGAGAGCCGGGCGTGTTGTCGCCGAGCGGGTCGGCCACCACATGGGCGGCGGCGTACACGATGCGGCTGGCGGGCGGCTTGTCCGGCACCGCCCACGTCACCGGCTCGCGCAGCTCGTAAGCCCCGATCCCGGGCAGGTCGATCGTCGTCACAGCTGCGGCACCTCGATCTTGCGGCCCTCGGCGTTCGAACGCAGCCCCAGCTCGGCGAGCTGCACGCCGCGGGCGCCCGAGGCGAAGTCGTTGGGGAAGGGCGCGTCCTCCAGCACGTGCCTGATGAACGCCTCCCACTGCACCTTGAACCCGTTGTCGAACTCGGCGTTGTCCGGCACCTCCTGCCACCCGTCGCGGAAGCGGGCGGTGGCGGGCAGGTCAGGGTTCCAGACGGGCTTGGGGGTGGCGGAGCGGTGCTGGGCCCGGCAGTTGCGCAGCCCGGCGACCGCGCTGCCGTGCGTGCCGTCCACCTGGAACTCGACCAGCTCGTCGCGGTTCACGCGAACCGTCCAGGACGAGTTGATCTGCGCGACGATGCCGCCTTCGAGCTCGAAGATCCCGTACGCGGCGTCGTCCGCGGTGGCCTGGTACGTCTTGCCCTGCTCGTCCACACGTGACGGGATGTGCGTTACAGCGCGGGCGTAGACGGACTGGACGCGGCCGAACAGGTTCTCCATCACGTAGTGCCAGTGCGGGAACATGTCGAGCACGATGCCGCCGCCGTCCTCGGCCCGGTAGTTCCACGACGGGCGCTGCGCCTCCTGCCAGTCGCCCTCGAACACCCAGTAGCCGAACTCACCGCGCACTGACAGGATCCGGCCGAAGAAGCCGCCGTCGATCAGCCGCTTGAGCTTGAGCAGGCCGGGGAGGAACAGCTTGTCCTGCACGACGCCGTTCTTCACGCCCTTGGCCGCGGCCGCCTCGGCCAGCGCCATCGCCTCCTGCGTCGACTCGGCGGTGGGCTTCTCGGCGTAGATGTGCTTGCCCGCTTCGATGGCCTTCAGGACGGCTTTGACGCGGGCGCTGGTGACCTGGGCATCGAAGTAGATCAGGTTGTCGTCGTTGGCGAGGGCGGAGTCGAGGTCCGTGGTGAACTCTGAAATCCCATGCTTCTCCGCGATGTCTGCCAATTTGTCGGCGTTTCTCCCGACAAGTACGGGCTTGAGCTTCACCTTGGTGCTGTCCGAGAGCGTGACACCGCCCTGCTCGTTGATGGCCAGGACGGAACGGACCAGGTGCTGGCGGTAGCCCATCCGTCCGGTGACGCCGTTCATCACGACGCCGATGGTGCGCACGCTCATTGAGGATCCCTTCAGGACAAACGTGGGGAAAGCGCTTTCCCGAACCGTACGGCCGCCCCACCAACCACGTCAAGTAGCCCCCGCCGCTCGTCCCCCGAAACCCTGTGTCCGGGCTGTCTGGAGCGAGCACACCATGGACCCGAGGGCTGCGACCACCGGCGTGCGTCGGCGTCGCCACGACCGGCCCTTGAACGCATTGGTGGATGCCGCGACGGCCGGGCCCGGCCGGAGAAGCACGGGCTCCAGCCGGGCCGCAGCGTTGGACCCCACCTGGAGGCCGGCCTGGGGCTACAGGTCGCGGGTTTCCAGGCGGGCCAGGGCCTTGGTGATGGGGTGGGAGGTCAGGGAGAGCTGCCACTCGCGGGCCCCCAGCTCGCGCAGCCGAGCGGTGACGGTCTCCTCGTTGATCTCCGCGGGTGGCTCCCACGTGAGCCGTCGTACCGCATCCGGCTGCAGCAGGTTCTCCGTGGGCATGTGGTGCTGCTCGGCCAGCCCCGCCACCACCGCGCGGGCGGCGGCCAGGCGTTTCGCGGCGGCCGGGTCG
>NZ_JBFAMX010000034.1:0-40822 GCF_040659615.1 Nonomuraea sp. NPDC049784 | reverse complement strand
GGACGGGACGTGGCGGCCCAGGTGGCCGTTGAAGCCGTCGACCGCGTACACGGTGAGCGCGCAGGCGACCGGAACGGACGGCAAGCAGGTCACGGCGCAGGCCGGGTTCACCACGCTCAAGCCGAAGCGGGTGCTGGAGACCAGCATGTCGCCCATGAACGGTGAGAAGGTCGGCGTCGGGATGCCGGTCCAGCTCCTGTTGACGCAGCCGGTGACCGAGCAGAAGGACCGGGCCGCGGTCGAGCGGTCGCTGGAGGTGCAGATGTCCAAGCCGGTCGAAGGCGCGTGGAGCTGGGTGAGCAACCGGGAGGTCCAGTTCAGGCCACGCGAGTACTGGCCGGCCGGGGAGAAGGTCACAGTGGTCGCGCACCTGTCCGGCCTGCGTGCCGGACGGAACCTGTGGGGCACCAAGGACCACAGCCTGACCTTCACCGTCGGCCCCGAGCACATCACCAAGATCCGCAACTCGACCCACCAGGCGGTCGTGCGGAAGAACGGCGAGGTCGTCAAGACCATCCCCATCAGCCTGGGGAAGCCGGGCGACGAGAGCTATTCCGGCATCATGATCGCCCAGGAGAAAGCCGCGGATGTCCTCATGGACTCGGCCACCATCGGCAGGCCGGGCGAGTACTACGCTCACACCAAGTGGAACGTCAGGATGACCTACAGCGGCACGTACTTCCACGCCGCACCCTGGTCGACCGACGCGCAGGGCAGCCGCAACGTCAGCCACGGCTGCGTGAACGCCAGCTCGGCCAACGCCCGCTGGTTCTACAAGTTCACGCAGCGGGGGGACATCATCGAGGTCAGAGGGACGAAGCGCAAGCTCCAGTTCGGCAACGGGCCGACGCCTTGGGCGAAGTCGTGGGAGGACTGGCTGGCGGGCAGCGCCCTCAACAAGTCGATCAACGCCTGACCCTCGTCGCCGACCCGCCGCCCGGGCGGGGTGCGGTAGGCCGTGAAGCGGGTGTTGATCTGGGAGAACCCGATCCGCTGGCCTCGCTCAAAAGGCCACAACGCGCCCGGGCAGTGGTAGCACCTCCGCGTCCCACTGTTCCAGGATCTCCGCTGCCCATGGCCAGACGGTCAGGACGCTGCGCCGCTTGGGCGGTGAGCCCTCTGCGCTTTGTCGTGCCGGACACAAAGCACGCCGTACTCGCCGAACTTTCGGCCGTGGGGGTTGCGGCCGAAATCGACCACATCCAGCATCCCGGATCTCGTTGCGGCGCAGGCCGAAGGCGTAAGCAGTCTTGAACAGCACCGCCTCCCGAAACACCGGCAGTCGCCGGGGCCGATCGGGGTCTCGGCGAGGTGTCCGCCCGCATGCTGACGGAGCGTGGAGCCCGGCACGTCCAGGCGTCTACGAGGGAGCCCGTGACCCGCTGACGGCCAGCCGGTCAGTCGTTGTCGGGAAGCGCCGCCTGGATGGGGGTGATCGTGCCCGTCCTCACCAGGAAGCCTCGCCCGGGTGGGCCTCCGACCGTTCCGCGTGGCAGGCGGATCGAGAAGATGTCACCGTCGGCCTGGTTTTGGACCGCCAGCAGCACGCCAGTACGGGACTTACGTGTCTCGGCCACGAACCCGCGATATGCCACCGCCAGATCCCCAGTCGCACCGGCGATCAGCAACCCGTGATCCCCATCCCGGCCCGACCGAAGCACCTCTTCCAACGCCATCCCCAACGGGCCGTCCGCATTGATCAACTCCGCATCGTCCACCAGCACGACGTACTGCTGCCGATCCGCGACCAGCTCCGGCAGGTTGGTGGCGTTGCCGTCCAGCACGGCCAGCGCCCCCTCCAACTCCCTCAACGGGCTGCGTCTGGGGGCCACGGCGATGACGGGCGTGCCCTGAGCGATGAGCGAATGGGCGGCGGTCAGCAGGACGGACGAGCGGCCAGAACGGGACGGACCGGCGATCACAGCCCCGGGTCCGTGGGCCAGCAAGTCGAGACCGAGCGGCGCGAGTGCGTCACCACCGGCACCGACCAGCGCCCACAACGGGGATGGGGGTGTGAACGCCGTATCCAGGGCGAGCGCTTGGGAGACCGTGATGCGCATCGGAAGCGCGTCCACCCGCAAGGGCGGTTCACCTTCCCAATGCCACCCGCCCCGGCCGGCGGCCACGGACCGCTCGTGAGCCGGACTAAGGCCACCTGAGCCATCGAAGTGCCCTGAGCCACCGGAGCCCGTCGTGCGGGACGTAGGTGGAGTGGCGGCGGCCCGAGATAGGGATTGGAGGGCCGCAACCTGCGCCGGGCCTGAGGGATCGGGGGACAGCAGGGCGATGTGGTGCTCAACGATGCCGTGCTCGCCTATAGAGAGGGCTCGGCCGGGCGGTATTGAGGAGGGCAGGCCCTTGAGGGGAAAGCCCGCCAGGCCGTAGTCGGCTGGGTCGGAAAGGCGGAGGAGCAGGCGGTCGTCGAAGACCGTCGAGACCTGGCCGAGCAGGCCAGAACGGTCGCTGGTGACCACAGCCCTGAGCCCAACCGCGGGGCCTTCACGCAGGAGCTGGAGCACCGACTCGATCAGCCGGCCGTAGTCGTAGCCTTCGAAGGCGGCGACGAAGCCCTCCCAGCGGTCGAGCATGAACACCAGCCAGGGCAGGCGGTGTCCGGCTTGGCGGTATTCGGCCAGGGAGGCGTGCCCGGCTTCGGCCAGGAGTTGCTGGCGCCGGCCCACTTCGGCGCGGAGGCGGGTGAGCAGGCGCTCCACCCGGTCGAGCTGGTCGCGGGTCACGACGGCGCCGCAGTGCGGCATCGCCACCAGGGGCAGGAGCGCGCCCGAGCCGCAGTCGACCGCATGGATGTGTACGTCCCCCGGAGACGTATGGGCCGCGATGGAGCCCGCGATCGTACGCAGCGCCGTCGATCTGCCGGAGCGGGCGGCACCCGCGATGAGCAGGTGACCTCCGTGGGCGAGGTCGAGCGCCAGAGGGTGCCGGTCCTGCGCCCATGGACGGTCGGTCAGACCGAACGGCACCGGCGCCACCTCGACGAACGCCCCTGAACACGATGGTGCGTGGGGGTGCTCCGGACCGGCCGGGAAGGGCCGGCGGGCGCCTCCAACCAAGGAGCCTTCACGGCCCCCTGCTGAGGGATGCTCCCAGCCTCCTGATGCGGGACGATCGATGCTCCCCGACGCGGGGCGACCGGTGCTTCCCGGTCCGGGACGATCAGTGCTCCCCGATGCGGGACCGCCCAGGCCTCGCGATGCGGGTCCTCCTGCGCTCTCCGATGCGGAACGGCCCACGCCTCCCGATACGGAACGGTCCGAGCCTCCCGATGCGGAAGGGCCCGCGCTTCCGGATGTGGGTCCTCCCGCGTTTCCCGGAGAGTGAGGGGAGTGATGGGCTGGGCTTGTTGAGGCCAGGCGGTCTTGGGTTGGCGCGGGAAGATGCGCCGGATGCCTCAGGGACGGGTGCCTGGGGACGCCGAGGGCGGGCTGGCCCGAGCCCTTCCCGAGTGCCTGGATCGGGTCGTGGGGCGCGGCGGCTTGTGGCTGGTTCGGGGACGTGGTTCCTGGTGCGCTGAGTGCAGGGGAACCCGGCGGGTCGAGGGCCGGGAGATCCAGGACGAATTGGGTGGGGAGGGGATCCAGCCAGGGGCTGGGTTGGATGGGGACGGCGGCAAGGCGGGTGGCCTCGATCAGGGCGTCGGCGACCAGAGTGAGGTCCGTGGCCGTCGAGTCCTCCTCCGGCTCCGGGGGCGGTGGCAAGGGCTTGCCCAAGGTACGCCAGCTCACCTCGAGCACCCTGATGTTCGCGAACGGCCCGCTCGAATGGGCCGGTGGCGCGGGGCTGCGCCCGCCCACCCTGGCCGTCTGTACGGCGGTGGCCGCCCCGACACCGGAACGCACGTAGCAGCGGCCGGGTGTCGACTTGGAGATGTGGGCGGCGTCCGGCAGGTCGATGACGTCGGCCGACTCGGCGGGCTCGGTCACCCGCAGCGCGATGCGCAACGACGTGTTGGCCTGGATGTCGGCCGTGACCACGCCGGCGGGCCGCTGGGTGGCCAGGATGAGGTGGATGCCCAGCGAACGGCCTCGGCGGGCGATGTCGACCAGGCCCGCGACGAAGTCAGGCAGCTCGGCCACCAGGGCGGCGAACTCGTCGATGATCAACAACAGGCGTGGCATCGCAGGGCCCGTGTAGTCCTCGATGTCCTTGGCCCCGGCGTCCCGCAGCAGGCGCTCTCTCCGGCGGATCTCGGCAGCCAGCGAGTCGAGGGCGCGCTGCGTCAGGTGGCCGTCGAGGTCGCTGACCATGCCGACCGTGTGCGGCAGGCGTACACACTCCTTGAAGGCGGCGCCGCCCTTGTAATCGATCAGCACGAACGTGAGCTGGTCCGGCCGGTTGGCCACCGCCAGCGCGCAGATCAGCGTCTGCAGCAGCTCCGACTTGCCCGCGCCCGTGGTGCCCGCGATCAGTCCATGGGGGCCGTCGAGCCTGAGGTCCACCGAGAACGGGCCTTCCGGGCCGACGCCGATCAGCGCCTGCGTGGAGCCGCGGTCGTGCCACTTGGCGGCCAGCTCCCGGCCGCTCGGGTCGGGCAGGCCCATCAGGTCGAGCAGACGGACGGCATCTGGGAGGTTGCCCGACAGGTCGTCCCTGCTCACGTCGCGGATCGGGGACAGGGCCCTGGCGAGTCGGTCGCACCAGGTGGGGGAGACGAGGTCGGCCAGGATGGGGCCGATGACGTCCAGACCGCCGCCGCGCAGGCGTACGAGACCGTCGTTGCCGCACGCGGCCACGGTCTGGCACTCCTCGGGCAGCAGGCGCTGGTCGTCGTCGATGGCGAGCGTGAACACCCCCGAACGCGGGCCCTGGCGCAGCACCTGGGGCATGTTCGGCAGGCCGCGCAGGACCTGGGCGCCGTCGAGGATCACCAGGACGTCGTACGGGCGCACGTCGTACGAGGAGAACGTGGACTTCTCCGGGCCGCCCAGGTCGTCCCAGCCGGTGGGGATCTTGCCCAGCTCGGGAATCGAGGTGTTCTGACGTTCGTCGATGAGGGCGGCGAGCTCGGAGACCCGGCGGGCGGCCGACTCGGGATCGGTGCCGACCAGCGCCACGCACTCTTCGCCGGCGCGCGGCGCACAGTGCGGCAGCCAGCGCATCCAGCCCCAGCGGCGCTCGCCGTCGGCGTGCGCGGACACGACCACGATGGCCAGGTCGCGAGGGCTGTGCAGGGTCGCCGCCTGGGCGATCAGCCAGCTCACGAGGCTGGTCGCCTCCGTACGCGGGCCCGTGACGCCTGCCACGCCCAGCCTGCGCATGGGCAGCGCCACGGGCACGGAGCGGCAGATCGGCGGGTCGATGGGCCCGCCCTGCTCCTCCGACAGCTCCAGGTTGGCGGGCAGGTCGGCGAGCCCCACTCTGAGCCTGAGCGAGTCGGAGTCGTGGATCCTGCGCTCCCACAGCCGTCTGCGCGGGCCCGTGGCCGTGAGCAGCACCTGGGCGGGATCCGGAGCGTCCTGCCTACGAGCCGCCTCGTCCGCCGCCCTCGCCCGCTCGACGGCCTCGTCGTACTCCTGGAGTTGCTCGTTGTACTCCTTGATCGCCTTCTTGTGCTGCTTCTTGCCGTGGCGGCGATCGCTCCACCATTGGCCGATCATGATGACCGGGGTCATGAGGGCGACAAGCAGGTAGTACGGCTGCTTCAGGGCGAACGCCAGCGTCAGGCCGAGCACGGCGGGGAGAAGCGCGGCGAGCAGCTGGAGGCGCAGGCCCTCGTTTCTGGACGGCTCCTTCGGCTTGACGAACTTGCGCTCCGGCTCGGGACGCCGGAGCCTCGGCGGACGGTTGTAGGAGACGCCGCCCTCGCTCCTGGGCGCCAGGTGCGCGTCTTTGGGCTCGATGGACGTCAGCACGAACACCGACGAACCGCAGTTCAGCACTGCCTGATCGGGCCATTCCACGCGCTCGGTGAGCGGCCGGCCATCGAGCTCGGGGACCTCGCCGTAATCGGCGGCCAGCTCGGCCGCCTCCCGCTCCGCGACCCGGGCCGTGAGCTCGGCGACCTCCTCGGCCCATCTGCCCTTGAGCTTGAGCTTCGGCGCTTCGCCGGGCAGGCGCCACGCGCGCTCGACGGTGATCGCCTCCGGTGTCACGCGTACGGTCACCGCCTCCGGAGCCATTGCCGGGTCGGCGGTGGACATGGCACACATCGGGTCGGAGCCGATGACGTGCACGCCCAGGCCCAGCCTGTGTACGGTCCCGGCCGCCGGACCACCCACCACGCGTACCTCGGCCACCCCGCCTGGCTCCTCTACGACCGTGGTACGGGCCAGCTGAGGCTCCAGGGTGACCTTGTCGCCGTCGCGCAGCACGGCGACGGCCGGAGCGCGGGGATCGAGCGGGCGGCCGTCACGCCACAGCACCGGCGCCGCCCCAGGATGGTTCGCCGATACGCCTGCCCGGGGACTCGCCGGTACGGCCCGGGAATTCGCCGGTACGTCGGCCCGCGCCGGCATGCGGGGGTGCGGCACGCGGGTGCTCGTGTCGTCGGGGGCCGACATCCCATAGGGTGCTCGCGATCTGGGCAGCCGGACGACCTTCGCCAGCGGCCCGTGATCGCTGAGCGTCTCGCTCACCGCCGCCACTGTGGCGACGTCGTCACCCTCGATCACGACGTCACGGTCGCCCTGCCCGCCGAGCACGGTGAGCATGATCCGCATGGTGTCGTCTCCTCGCTCGGACCCCGGGCGCCCCAAGGTAGCGCCCGAAGCGAGGCTAGGCCCGTTGGTTGACGGCAATGGCATGGCTGGCCGCTGCTGTGGATGAGGGTGGGTTGGCGCTCCGGGCGGTTGTGGACAACTGGTCGGTGCTGGCTCGGGGAGCGCCAGGGCCGGACGGGTGGGGTTGTGGGGGCGTGCGGTGGTAAAGGCGTAAAGGCTCGTGAATATTGTGACGGATGTTATTCAAGGGCCGACTAGTCGGAAAAGTCGCCACCCGTCAACTAGATAGAAACAATAAGCATCGATTATTTCCTGTTGACATCCCGCCACCTGCGAAACAAGCATGGGTCCTCGCATTCCGCCCCCGCGCACCCGCCCAGCCCCACATAATGGCGGGAATTCCACGATTCAATTGGGAGCCCCCCACCCATGAGGACCAGTGAAAAGCCTGCCGTCAACGCGGCGGCGGGGTTGTCCGGCCCGGCCTCGCGCAAGCTCCCCGTGCCCCCTCGAGAACGCAAGCCGGCCCTGGCCGCCCTCGCCGTTCTCCTCATCCTCGGCGGCGCGCTGGCCACGACCCTGTTCGTGCTGCGCAGCGGCGACAGGGTCTCCGCCATCCGCGTCACCCAGCAGGTCGGCGCAGGCCAGAAGTTCACCGACAAGGCGCTCGAAGAGGTCAAGATCGCGGCGGACAGCGGCGTCGACTACGTGAGCTGGTCGCAGCGCGCCCAGGTGACCAACAGTTTCGCGGCCGTCACCATCCTCCCCGGCACCCTGCTGACGAACAATATGGGCGTCAAGGCGAGCACCGAGCTGAGCCAGGGAAAGGCGACCGTCGGATTGTCCCTTAAGCCGGGGCAAATGCCTGCGGGAGTGGAGCCGGGCGACCGCGTCCAGGTGGTATATGTGCCGAGCCGTTCAAATCAGGGACAAACACGCGTACTCGCGGAAAGCGCGCTCGTCTTCTCGGTCGGCGACAGATCCAGGACGGGAAGTTCCGGTCAGATCACCGTGGTTGTGGATGCGTCGGCGTCGCCGGAAATGGTGGCGTTCGCCTCCAGCGGAGAGATCGCGGTGGCCGAGCTACCGGGGGCACGCTGACGTGGCGCTGATCGTACTGGCCGCCGACAAAGGCGCGCCGGGTGTGACGACTGCGGCGACGGCCCTGGCGGCGGTGTGGCCGCGGCCCGTACTGCTGGCCGAATGCGACCCGGCGGGCGGCGATCTCGCCTACCGGCTCCCGGCCGTGGACGGCGGCGTGCTCAACCCCGGGAAGGGGCTGCTCACGCTCGGCGCCACGGCACGGCGCGGGCTCGAGCCCGCCCAGATCCACCAGCACACCCAGAAGATCGTCGGAGGACTCGACGTGCTGGTCGGGCTGACACACGGCGAGCAGGCCGCCGGGCTCACCTGGCTGTGGGGGCCTCTGGGCAGGTCGCTCGCCGCCATCCCGGACGCCGACGTGATCGCCGACTGCGGCCGGCTCGGCGCGCACCCGCAGCTGGGCGACCTGATGGCCGAGGCGGAGCAGGTCGTGCTGCTCACCAGGGCCACCCTTGACCACGTCGCCCACCTGCGCGAACGCCTCCAGATCACCAAGGCCCACGGCGTGGCCGTGATCGCCGACCCCCGTAATTACCGCGGCTCCATCGACGACGTGCGCAGGATCGTCGGCCCGGCCGTCCAGTACGTGTACGGCCTCGCCCACGACCCCAAGGGCGCCGAGCTGCTGCGCGGCCAGTGGGGCGGCCGGCTCGACCGCTCGCTCCTCATCCGTACGGCAAGAGACCTGGCGACGAGGCTGGTGAGCCATCGATGATCGACCACTCGCTCGTCAAGCGCTTCCGCCAGGAGGTCGGCGACCGCCTGGCCCACCAGCGCAGGCTCGACCAGGCCAACGGGCTGCCCCCGATGACGGGGGAGGACGAGCGCCAGTTCGCCAGGGCGCTGATCTCCCAGGTGCTCGAGGAGCACGCCCGCAACGAGATCGGCCTCGGCCGCACGCCGCCCACGGTCGAGGAGGAAGAGGCGCTCGCGGCCGGCATCCACGCCGCGCTGTTCGGCGTGGGCAGGCTGCAGCCGCTGCTCGACGACCCCGAGGTCGAGAACATTGACATCAACGGCTGCGACAGGGTGTTCGTCAGCTACGCCGACGGCCAGGAGGTCATGCACGACCCGGTCGCCGAGTCCGACGACGAGCTGACCGAGCTCATCCAGATCCTGGCGGCGTACTCGGGCCTGTCGAGCAGGCCCTTCGACACCGCCAACCCGCAGCTGGACCTGCGCCTCCCCGACGGCTCCAGGCTGAGCGCCGTCATGGACGTCACCGTCAGGCCGGCGGTCTCGATCCGCCGCGCCCGCCTCGGCAAGGTCTTCCTGTCCGACCTGGCGGGCAACGGCACGATAAGTCGGGACGTATCAAGGTTCTTGACGGCCGCCGTCGCCGCCCGCAAGAACATCATGATCGCCGGATCCACCAACGCCGGCAAAACCACCCTGCTCAGAGCCCTGGCCAACGAGATCCCGCCCAGCGAGCGTCTCATCACCGTCGAACGCGCCCTGGAGATCGGCCTCGACCAGTTCCCTGAGCTCCACCCCAACGTCGTCGCCTTCGAGCAGCGCCTGCCCAACTCCGAGGGCCAGGGCGAGATCTCCATGGCCGAGCTGGTCAGGCGCTCCCTCCGCATGAACCCCAGCCGCGTCATCGTCGGCGAGGTCCTCGGCGACGAGATCGTCACCATGCTCAACGCGATGACCCAGGGCAACGACGGCTCCCTGTCGACCATCCACGCCAACTCCAGCATGGAGGTCTTCAACCGCATCTCCACCTACGCCCTGCAGGCCAGCGAACGCCTCCCCATCGACGCCACCCACATGCTCATCGCGGGCGCCATCGACTTCGTCGTCTTCATCGAGAAACGCAACGAGTACAACGTCGGCGGCACCCTGCGCCGCTACGTCTCGAGCATCCGTGAGGTCAACGGCTGCGACGGCCGCGTCCTGTCGAGCGAGGTGTTCACGCCGGGTCCAGACGGCGCCGCCGTCCCGCACGCCCCGGTCTCCTGCCTGGAGG
The DNA here is from genome assembly GCF_040659615.1 of Nonomuraea sp. NPDC049784. Classification (NCBI taxonomy): domain Bacteria; kingdom Bacillati; phylum Actinomycetota; class Actinomycetes; order Streptosporangiales; family Streptosporangiaceae; genus Nonomuraea; species Nonomuraea sp. NPDC049784. The sequence goes on along the minus strand of NZ_JBFAMX010000034.1, from coordinate 31,072 downwards.
AGCTCGCCGCCCACGGCTACACGCCAGGGGGGTGGTGAGCCGTGGTGTTCGACCCCTTCGCGATGCTGGCCGGCGCGGTCGCCGGTGGCGGCCTGTTCCTGTTCTTCATGTCCCTGTACGGCATGCGCCCTCGCCCGCCCCAGCCCAAGCGCCACCTGATCAAGATGCTGACCACCCGCACCGCGGTGGCGGCCGTGGCCGCGGGACTGGTCCTGATCATCACCGGCTGGCCGGTCATGGCGGCGGGCACGGTGCTGCTGGTATTCGCCTGGCGCGGTCTGTCGGGCGGGGCCGCCGAGGAGCGCGCCGCCATGCGCCGCCTCGAAGGGCTCGCCGCCTGGACCGAGTCCCTGCGTGACACGATCGCCGGCGCGGCGGGCCTCGAGCAGGCGATCCCCTCGTCCATCAGAGCCGCCGCGCCCACACTCAGGCCCCACCTACGGGCCATGATCGACCGGCTGCACACCAGGATGGCGCTGCCCGAGGCGCTGGCGTTGTTCGCGGACGAGCTCGACGACCCCTCGGCCGACCTCGTGGTGGCCGCTCTCATACTCAACTCCCGGCTGCGCGGCCCGGGCCTGCGCGACGTGCTGGGCGCGCTGGCCGTCTCGGCCCGCGAGGAGCTCGACATGCGCCGCCGTGTCGAGGCCGAACGCCGCTCGACCAGGCGCAGCGTCCAGATCGTCGTGATCACCGCGCTGGTCTTCGCCGGGCTCCTCATCGTGTTCAACCCCTCGTACGTGGCCGAGTACAAGGGCTTTCTCGGCCAGGCCGTACTGGTGGTCGTCGCCGGGCTGTTCGGGGCCGGGTTCGCCTGGATGAGGCGGCTGGCCAGGTTCGACAAGCCGACGCGGCTGCTCATGGGAGGAGGCGGCAATGGTTGAGGGCGCGCTGGGCGGGGCCGTACTCGGGCTCGGCCTGTTCGTGCTGCTGAGGGCGCTCTTCCCGGCCCGCCCCGGGCTGGTGGCGCGGCTGCTCGCGCTCGACGCCGTGCGCGAGGACGCGGGCGGCCCCCGCATCCAGCTCGTGCTGCCCGACGAGGAGGTCAGCGCCTTCCGCCGCGGTCTGGGCGAGCGGCTGGCCCGCCTGTACGGAGCCCGCGGCTGGGAGGTCAAGTCGATCAAGGCGGACCTGGCGCTGCTCGGCCGCTCGTTCGAGGCGTACCTGGCCAGCAAGGTGCTGCTGGCGGCCGGCGGCCTGCTGGCCTTCCCGCTGCTGCTCGGCTGGCTGGTGCTCATGGAGTGGGGCACCTCGCTCGCCATCCCGTTCTGGGCCGCCGTGCTCGTCGCGCTCCTGTTCTTCTTCCTGCCCGACCTTCAGGTACGGAAGGACGCGGCGGCCAGGCGGCGCGACTTCCGCCATGTGGTCGGGGCGTTCCTCGACCTCGTCTCCATGAACCTGGCCGGCGGCCGCGGCGTCCCCGAGGCCCTCATGATGGCCGTCTCGGTCAGCGGTGAGCAGCCCAACTGGGCGATGGGCCGCATCCGCGACGCGCTCAGCGGCGCCAGGATCGTCGGCATCACCCCATGGCAGGCGCTCGGCCAGCTCGGCGAGGAGATCAACGTCGACGAGCTGCGCGACCTGTCTGCCGCGCTCGGCCTGGTGGCCGACGACGGCGCCAAAGTACGCGCGTCGCTGACGGCCAGAGCCGCCACGTTGCGCCGCCGCGAGCTGGCGGAGATCGAGGGCAGGGCCGGCGAGCGGTCGCAGTCGATGCTCGTCGCCCAGCTCCTGCTCTGCGCCGGTTTCGTGATTTTTCTCAGTTTTCCCGCCGCAATGAAGATGTTGGGGTCCTGATGAACCATCCCTGGATCGTGTATCTCACCGCGTACCTGAGCGTGCGCATTCACCGCGCCCGCACCGCCCCCACCCGCGGCGCCTCCGCCGTCGAGTGGGTGATCATCACCGCCATCATCGCCGGTGTCGCGTTCGGCCTGGCCGCCTTGATCAAGCAGCTGGTCGAGCAGAAGCAGGGCGAGCTCCAAGGCACCTTCGGCGGTGGCGGCGGCACCGGTGGCAACCCGTAAAAAGAGCGAGCGGGGCGCGACGGTGATCGAGCTGGCCATCCTCATGCCGGTCATCCTGGCGGTCGCGCTGCTCATCGTGCAGGTCGCGCTCTGGTTCCACGCCCGCCAGGTCGCGGAGGCGGCCGCTCAGGAGGGCGCGCGCGTGGCCAGGGCGGCGCCGTTCGACTCCGGTGACTGGCCGGGCCAGGCCACGGCGAAGGCCACCGACATCATCCGGGCCGTCGGCCCGAAGCTGCTCCAAGGCGCCACGGCCACGACCTCCGAGAAGGATCCGGACGAGCGCTTCGTCACCGTGACCGGCAGCGCCGTACAGGTGATCCCGCTTCTGCCCGAGCTGACGTTCACGATCACCGCCACCGCGGGCGGGCCGGTCGAGTGCTTCCGTCCCGACAACGGCGGCGAGGACTGCTCATGAGCGGGGGAGAGCGCGGCTCCATGGCCGTGGAGACGGTGATGCTGGCCCCGGTCTTCCTGCTGTTCCTCATGTTCCTGGCCGGGGCGGGGGTGCTGGTGGAGTCGCAGGGCCGGGTCAACGGGGCGGCCAGGGACGCGGCCCGCGCCGCGTCGGTGCAGCGCTCGTTCGACGACGCCGAGGCCGCCGCCAAGGCCATCGCCGACAGCACGCTGACCGGCCCCTGCGGGTCCCCGTCCGTGTCGCTGGACGGCTCCGCGTGGGAGCAGGGCGGCCAGGTCCAGGCCGAGGTGAGCTGCGAGCTGGACCTCGGCTTCCTGGGGTTCGGCGGCGCCAAGCGGCTGACCGGCACGGCGGTGGTGCCGATCGAGCAGTTCAGGAGGGTCGATGAGTGAGCGGGGGTCGATGTCGGTCTTCACCGTGCTCTTCTCCGTCGTCGTGTTCCTGCTGGCCGGGCTGCTCGTGGACGGCGGCTCGGCGATCAACGCCCGGCTGCGCGCCGCCGACGTGGCCGAGCAGGCCGCGCGGGCCGGCGCCGACCAGATCGACGTCGACCACCTCCGCGCCACCGGGCAGACCCGGCTGCTCGGCGAGGACCAGGTGTGCGCCAGAGCGGACGAGATCGTCACGGCGCAGGGCGGCGACGACGTGACCCGCGGCCAGTGCACCGTCGGCCAGGCGCAGGTGACGGTCACCGTGTCGGTGCAATGGAAGGCGTTCTTCCTGAGCGCGATCGGGTTCCCCGGCTCCGAGATGACCGGACAGGCAGTCGCCGCGCCCGAAGCGAGATAGACCGAATCGCACCACTCGATGGATCGGCGAACGTGCGAGGCACGACGCTGGACGGCGGAAGGGAGAGACAATGGCGACGCGAGAGCCAGCGCGTCCGCACGGACGTCACACGCCCGTGCGCGTCAAGGCCAGGCGCAGCGCCGGTGACGTGCTCGCCGGGATCGCGTCGCTGATCGTGCTGGTCGCGCTCGTGGGCGGCGTGCCGTACGCGCTGCTCACCTTCGTCGGCCCGCCGATCGCGCCCGAGCTGCTCGATCTCGACCTTCTCACCAGCCGCGTCGGCCCGAGCACGATCGTGGCCGTGCTGGTGCTGCTGGTGTGGCTGGCCTGGTTCCAGCTCTTCGTGTGCGTGCTGGTCGAGGTGTACGCAGGGGTCCGCAGGGTCGGCATGCCCGCGCGTGTGCCGCTCTCGGGCGGGACGCAGGCGCTGGCCAACAAGCTCGTCAGCGCCGTGCTGCTGCTGTTCACGACGGGGGCGATGATCGCGCCGCTGGTGAAGCTGACGCCGACCCCGGCCGCGCCGCCCGTGACGGCGGTCGCGTACTCGGCGCCGATCGTCGAGAAGGCGCTCGAGACGCACAAGACCAAGAAGGTGTACGTGGTGCAGCCCCCGCACGGCCGGCACCACGAGAGCCTGTGGGAGATCGCCGAGAAGTGCCTGGGAGACGGCCGCCGATATCCCGAGATCTACCGGCTCAACCAGGCGAAGGAGCAGCCGGACGGCAGCCGGCTGCGCATGGCCGACCTGATCAGGCCCGGCTGGGTGCTCGACATGCCGGACGACGCCAGAAACGCTCACATCGTCCCCGCCGACCAGCCCCGCGAGGAGACGCTGCGCGAGCATCCCGGCAGAGCACACGTGGACCGGAACCTTGAGCACGGCTCGAAGACCGACCATGTCGAGAAAAGGGTCGAGAAAAGGGCCGAGAATAAGGCCGAGGCCAAACACCGCCAGCCGGAGCAGCGGGCCGAACAGCAGCCCATCATCCAGGAGAGCCAGGCCGACTTCACCGACTATCTCGCCACGGCCTCGCTGGCCGCCGCCGGCCTGCTGCTGGTGCTGGCCAGGCGGCGGCGCGAGCAGCTGTGGCGCAGGATGTTCGGCCGCAGGATCGTACGCCCGCGCGACGACGCCGCCCAGGCCGAGGTCGCGCTCAGGCTGGGTGGCGACGCGCCGGGCGCCCGCATCCTGGACATCGGTCTCCGGCTCCTCGGCGCCGAGCTGGCCGCCCAGAACCGCACCCCGCCCACCGTGTACGGGGCGCATCTGTCGGCACGCACGCTCGACCTGTGGATCCATCCGCCGGACAGCGACGCGCCCGCGCCGTGGACGGCCCAGGACGGCGGCCAGATCTGGCGGCTGCCCGCCCATGAGGGCCGGCTCCTGGAGGACCAGCCAGGAGGGGCGCCGTACCCGGGGCTGGTCTCCATCGGCACGGACGCTGGCGGGCGCGTGCTGATCGACCTGGAGGCCGCGCAGGGCCTGATCAACGTGCGCGGCCCGCAGACCACGGCCGCGCTGGCCGCGCTCGCCGTCGAGCTGGCCACGAACCGCTGGTCCGACCGCATGCGCATCACCCTCGTCGGCTTCGGCGAGGAGCTGACCGCCATCGCGCCCGACCGGATCAGGTCCGTCGGCGGCCTGGCCGAGGTGCTGCCCGAGCTGGAGGCGAGCGCGGCCCCGCGCAGGGAGGTGCTGACCGGGCGCATCACCGGCAGCCCGCGCGACGCCCACTACCTGCTGTCCGCGGTGGCGCCCACGCACGAGGAGGCCAGGCGCCTCGCGCTGCTGGCCCGCAGGGACACCGCCGGGTACGTCCTGGCGGGCGACGTGCCGCACGCCACCTGGACGCTGGAGATCGGCGACGACGGCCGGGCCAGGATCACCGAGCTGGGCTTCGACGTGCAGGCCCAGCTCCTGCCGCGCCGCCACTACCAGGCGTTGGTCGACCTCTTCCGCACGGCCGACCGGGTCGACGGCGAGCCCGTCCCCGAGGCCGAGCCGCTGGAAGGGCTCCACCTGCCCGCCGTCGAGGTCAGGATCCTCGGCCCCATCGAGGTCACGGGCCTGCGGCCGCTGGAGGAAGGCCGGATGGCGCTGGCCACCGAGCTGCTGGTCTACCTGGCCACCCATCCCGGCGGCGTGCATCCCTCGGTGCTCGGCGGGGTGCTGTGGCCGCGCGGCGTGCAGCCCATGGTCAGGGACGCCACGATCGCCAGGGTCGCCGAATGGCTGGGGCCCGACCACCTGCTCGCCGACGAGGCCGGCCGGCTCAGGCTGGGGCCCGAGGTGCGTACGGACTGGGCGCTGTTCCGCGAGCTCGTACGCCGCTCCCACGGCGACCCGACGGCCAGGGCCGTCCTGCTGGAAAAGGCGCTCGGCCTGGTCAGGGGCCCCCTGCTGACCGGCCGCCAGCCGGGGAGATACGCCTGGCTGGCGGCCGAGGACCTGGAGTACGACGTGGCCGCCGAGGTGGCCGACACGGCACACCAGCTCTGCGAGCTCAGGCTCGCGCACGGCCAGCCGGACGCCGCGGTGGCGGCCGTACGCGCGGCGCTGCTGCTGGCGGCCGACGACGAGGGCCTCTGGCGCGACCTGCTGCGGGCCACGCACGCGACCGAGGACTCGGTACGTCTGCGCGCCGTCGTCGAGGGGCTGACCCGCAGGGCGGCATCGCACCCGTACGGCGGCGGGATGGCCCCCGAGACCGAGGCGTTGATCGAGGAACTGCTGCCCACGTGGCGCATCCATGTGGTGAGGGAGTCATCGGCATGAGACGAGTCCTGGTGCTCTTGTTGATCGTCATGGCGGGCTGCGGCCAGGCCGAACGCCCGTACGCGCCCCAGGGGCCCGCTTCCAGCGCACCCCCGAAGAGCGAGACCAGGCCCCAGCCCACCGCGTCCGGGCCTGAAACGATCACGATCGGCGGCAGGCTTCAGGTGAACATCGACTGGCCCGCCGACCGTGACCCCCTCCTCAAGGTCATCACCGACTACTACCTGGCCTCCAGGAAGGCGCTCGTCTCCGGAAGCGATCGATACCTACAGGATCTGGATTTCGAACTCACGGCGGCCCGCGACACGTACGACTGGGTGCACAGATACACCGAACAGGAGAAGACGGTGAAAGGCGCTGCTCGGCTCTACGACCTGCGCGTCGCCGCGGTCGTCGGCAAAGGCGCGCAGATCAACGCGTGTGTGGACGAGTCGAAGACGCGCGTGATCTCCACACGCACCGGCAAGGCGGTCGTGCCCCAGCCCGACTGGGTGCGCACGCCATACCTCCAGGCCGCGCTCGCCCACCGCGGCGATGACGGCGTGTGGCGGATCAGGGGACTCCGCTACGACATGAAAGGGTGCACCCGATGAATCGCCTGATCCCGCTGGCCGTCGCGGCCCTGACGATGCTGGGAAGCTACGTGGATGACCAGCCGGATGGCAGGGCCTTCAAGGAAGGCAGTACGGTCGGCCTCGACCTGTTCAACTCCAAGATCGTCATCTCGGGCAACGGCGCCAGGGGTGGCAAGGCCGACGGCTACGTGCTCAAACGCCCATGCTGGTACGAGCCGGGCCTGGACGCCAGTGAGATGCTCAAGACGCAGGAGGGACTGCGGGACTACTTTTTCAGGTTCACCAAGAATCCGACCAATGAGAAGTTCCAGCAGTTCCTCAAGCAGTTCAAGGACAAGGTCGGCAAGGACGGGCGCTGGTGGGGGCCTGCGTACAACGCCTCCGACCCGAAGGGCGAGGCGTGCTTCGCCGATCTCGACCCGTTCGTCTTCGTGCCACCCGGCACCACGCCGCCGGCCGGTATCACCATCCAGGAGCTGGCCGAGATCGCCAGGGCCGCGCTGACCGTGCCCGAGCCGACGGTCAAGCTGAACCCCGACGCCAAGAGCTACGTCAACCTCCCCACCTGGGTGTGGCTGGAGGGCATCGGGGAGCCGCGCCGGTCGGTGACCGCGACGATCCCCGGCGTCATGAGCGCGACCGTGGTGGCCACGCTGCAGGACATCAAGATCGACTCGGGCACGACCAAGGACCGGGCCGAGGTGCGCGAGGACGGCTGCGGGACGGCCGGGAAGCCGTACGCCAAGGGCGCGGAGTTCTCGTGCGGCGTGCGTTACCTGCGCTCGTCGATCGACCAGCCGCGCGAGAAGTACACGCTCACAGTCACCACCGTCTGGCCGGTCCAGGTGACCGATAACGTGGTGCCGTTCCAGTTCGCGCCCGTGGAGGTCGGCGCCACCCGGGACGTGCCGGTCGGCGAGATTCAGAGCAACGTCAAGCCCTGACCACCGCGACCAGCGGGGCCAGCTCGGGCAGCTCGGCCGCCTCGTCCAGCACCTCCTTCAGCACGGCGTCATGCGTGGGACGTGCCCGGCCGAGCAGCTCGAACCCGGCCTGCGTGACCTCCGAGTAGATCCCGCGCCTGTCGTCCTCGCACAGGTAGCGTCTGAGCAGGTCGCGGTTCTCCAGCCTGGTGACCAGCCGCGTCGTGGCGCTCTGGCTCAGCACGACGGCCCTGGCGAGCTGCTGCATGCGCATGTGCCAGCCGTCCTGCCTGGCTAGCGCGTCCAGCACGGTGTATTCGCTCACACTGAGCTCGTGCTCCTTCTGGAGCTCCTTCTCCAGCCTGTCCTCGATTTTCGCGTGCAACGCCGCGAGGGTGCGCCAGCCCTGGGCACGCGCCTCCACGGCGTCATCGGCTAGGGGCATGTGACAGCCTCCTCGTCATGCTTGTATGGTCAGTTAGTCGGCGCGTGCAAATAATGCGTACGCTTACTAACGTCGTCTGAGGAGTAGTCTATGCCTCTCGCCCTGTTCGCCCTCGCGATCAGCGCCTTCGGCATCGGGACCACGGAGTTCATCATCAACGGGCTGCTGCCCAACGTGGCGGCCGACTTCGGCGTGACGATCCCGGCCGCCGGGTTGCTCGTGTCCGGATACGCCCTGGGCGTGGCGGTCGGCGGGCCGCCACTGACCATGCTCGGCGGGCGGTTGCCGCGCAAGACCATGCTGCTGTCGCTGATGGTGCTGTTCATCCTGGGGAACCTGTTGTCGGCGCTGGCGCCCTCTTACGCGGTGCTGATGGCCGGGCGTTTCCTGTCGGCCTTCGCGCACGGCGCGTACTTCGGGGTCGGCTCAGTGGTGGCCGCCGACCTGGTGGCGCCGCAGAAGCGGGCCAGCGCCATCGCCTTGATGTTCACCGGCCTCACGCTCGCGAACGTCGTGGGCGTGCCCCTGGGGACGTGGATCGGTCAGGCGTTCGGCTGGCGGGCCACGTTCTGGGTCGTGGTGGCCATCGGCGTGGCCGGCCTCGCCGGCGTCCTGGCTCTCGTCCCTCGCCGGCCGCGCCCGTCCGGCAGCGTCCTGCGGGAGCTGTCGACGTTCCGCAAGCCCGGCGTCTGGCTGGCCCTTGCGATGACCGTCTTCGGCTTCGCCCCGGTCTTCGCCGTCATCACGTTCATCTCGCCCATCATGACCGGCGTGGGCGGCTTCTCGCCTGGAGCCGTGCCCGTGGTCATGGCCCTGTTCGGGGTCGGCCTGGTGGTGGGCAACCTGGTCGGCGGCAAGCTGGCGGACCGGGCCGTCATGCCCAGCATCTACGGCTCGGTCGCCCTCCTCACCTTGCTGGCGGCGGCGGTCGCCCTGGTGTCGAGCAGCCAGGTGGCCTTCGTGATCATCATCATGCTGTTCGGCGTGGCCGCCTTCGCCACGGTCCCGCCCCTGCAGACCCGCGTCCTGGACGCCGCCGCCGGTGCGCCGACCCTCGCCTCGGCGGCCAACATCGGCGCCTTCAACCTGGGCAACGCCATCGGCTCCTTCGCGGCGGGCCTCACCATCGACGCCGGCCTCGGCTACACGGCCCCGGCCTGGTCCGCCGCCCTGCTGGGCTTGGTGGGGCTGGCGGTGGCGGGTGCGGCGGGCGTCCAGGCCCGCCGCCTCGTGCCCGCCGCCTAGAGTGCGCCTGATTCGTGGGCGATCAGCCACTCCTTGACCGGCACGCCGTAGTAGTAGCCGCCGTAACCGCCGCCGCTGGGCAACACCCGATGGCACGGCACAAAGGGCGCGATCAGGTTCTGCGCGCAGGCCGAACCGGCCGCCCGGGCGGCAGTCCGCGGGAGTCCGGCGCGTTCGGCCAGTTCCGCGTACGAGACGGTGGTCCCGGCCTTGACCTCGCGCAGTGCCTGGTGGAGGCGCTTGCGGGTGGGCGTGCCGGGCTGGGAGACCGGGATGGCGTCCAGGGCGTCCAGGTCTCCGGCCAGGTACGCCCGGGCCGCCGATGCGGCGTCCCCGAGGTCGTCCACGACCTCCAGACCCTCCGACTGCAGGGTGGGCGTGAGGCGTACGAACATCTCCTTGGGATCGGCGGTGAAGCCGGCCGCCACCAGGACCCCCTCGCGAGACAGCAGGGACAGCGGCCCCATGGGGGTCGGTACGAGCTGGGCAGCGATCATGATGAGCTCCAAAGGTGCAGGGCGGCGTAGGCCCGCCAGGGCCGCCACCGCTCGATGTGGTCGTCGGGAATGCCCAAGCAGGCCATGCGCTTCTTGAGCACGAGGTCGCCCGCGGGCCACGCGTCCGGGTCGCGGAGCGCCCGCAGCGCGATGTAGCTGGCCGTCCACGGGCCGATGCCGGGGACTTCGAGCAGGGCCGCCACCGCCTCGGCCGGGTCCTGGCCGCCGTCCAGGTCGATGCGGCCATCGGCCAGGTGGTCGGCCAGGTACTTGAGGGTGGCGATCCTGCGGGTCGTCAGGCCCAGGCCCGTGAGGTCGGTGTCCAGGAGTTCGTCGGGGGTGGGGAAGAGGGGGCCGGGGGCCTTGGCGACGATGCGGCCGAGGAGGGTACGGGCGCCGGCCACCGAGATCTGCTGGCCCACGACCGCGCGTACCGCCAGCTCGAAGCCGTCGAACGCCCCCGGCACCCGCAGGCCGGGACGGGCCGCCACCAAGGGGCCGAGCGAGGTCTGGCCGAGGATCTCCGCGATGGCGCCGGGCTCGGCGTCGAGGTCGAGGAGGCGACGGCAGCGCGCCACGATGCGGGCGAGCTGCCGCGTGTCCTCCACCGCCACGTCCAGGGCTATGTGGTCTCGCCGGGGTGTGAGCGTGATCGTCCCACCTGGTACGGCTCGTGCGTATGACGTACGCGTCGCCTCCTCCAGTCCGGGAATGGCGCGAGCGGCGAGGAACGCGAAGACCCCGTCCACGTCGTACGGCTCCCGCCGGTGCAGCCGGAGCCTGAGCGTCGCGTCGGACACCCGGGGGCCGGCCGTGGCACGCAGCTCGCTGGGCGTGAAGCCGTACGTCTCCCGCATCGTCGCGTTGAACTGCCGCACGCTCCCGAACCCCGACGCGAACGCCACCTCCGTGACCGGCAGTCCCGTCTCCGTCAGCAGCTGCTTGGCCAGCAGCAGCCGCTTCGTCCGCGCGACCGCCAGCGGCCCGACGCCCAGCTCGGCCACGAACAGCCGGTGCAGGTGCCGCTCCGTGATGTGGAGCCGCTTGGCCAGCCCCACGACGCCGTCGTCGTCGGCCGCGCCGTCGTCGATCAGCCGCAGAGCCCGGCCGACGAGGTCGCCCCGAAGGTCCCAGCCGGGATCGCCGGGTGAGAGCTCGGGACGGCAACGCTTGCACGGCCGGAACCCGGCGGCCTCGGCCGACGCCGCGTGCCGGTAGAAGCGCACGTTGCGGGACGAGGGCGTGCGGGCCGGGCAGATCGGACGGCAGTAGATGCGTGTTGTCGTCACCGCCGTGTAGAAGCGCCCGTCGAACCGGGCGTCCCTGGCTGAGACGGCCCGGTAGCAGGAGTCGAAGTCGAGCTCTAGTGGTGACATGCCTCCGACAGTATGCGGTTCCCGGGGGCACTGACTGGCGGAAATCGGACGTCAGCGTCAAATGGCTGGTCAGCAGGTCGGAGGCAGTGACTGGCGGGAATCGGACGTCGCTGCTCAGGGGTTGCGACGGAGCCGGGCGCGAACCAGCACCTGACGGCGCTAGGCAAGGCCGGACTGTGCTCGGCCCACCGTACGGGGCGATACGTCATGTACGCCCGTACGGCGATAGCCGAGGCCCTTCTCGAGAACCCCCTACTTGGACGAGACCCCCACTCCCAGGTCGAACTCCCGGTAGACCCTCGCCCAGAAGCCGTCACGCAGCCACACCCGGGCCTCCGGGTACGGTCGCAGCGAGTGGCCGAGCTCCTTCTCCGCCTCGATCAGCAGCTCGGTGTCGATCACGGTCGGCAGGATCGGCCCGGGCAGCAGGTCGCGGATGTTGTCGCGGCCACGGGTGAGAATCCACTTCTGTGCCACGTGCTCGCCCACGTCCTCCACGCGGGGGCGGCTCGGCCCGAGCTTGGCCACCTGACCGGGTTTGGCGTGCGGCTTGACGGGCGTGCGCCCGGCGAAGACCTGCGCGGGCGAGGGAGCGGCGACGGGTGGGGTGACCGGGACGGGCTGTGGAGCACGGCTGAAAAAGGACCTCAGGAAATCAGCGGAGATCACTTCTACGGTGTCGGACTCCCACACCAGGCGCTCGGCCTGGTTGGTGCCGTAAGGCGGCTCGACGCCCCACAAGTGGATGCGCACCCCGTACGCCTGCGCCGCCTCTACCGCCGGAACCATGTCCTCATCGCCCGCCAGCAGGATCGTGTCGGTGACCGCATGATGTCTCGCCAGTGCCTCCAGATCACTCCTGATCTGCGCGTCCACGCCTTTCTGCTGGCCACGGGCGTTCAGGTTGCCAAGTCGCACCTTGACCCAGGGCAGTTGGGCGATGACTCGCTGGTCGACGGTGGGCACGCGATCGCGGGCTGCGTCATACCAATAGATCCGCAGAAGTTCGCCGGAAATACGTTCCTCTGCATGTTTCTGTAGACTCTGGATGAGCTCATCGGCGGCCACCCGATATTCCTTGCGTTCCTTCGCACCGAGCAGCACTTCACCCGCCGCCGCGTACAGATAACCGACATCCACTAGGACGGCGTACTTGGCTGCCACAGGATGCGGCATGAGGTCTGGGATGGCCATGTCGTCCTCCAGGCCGCGGTGTTAGTTGATCGGCCGACTATATACGCCTACTTTCTCTAGATAGTCCCAACTCCCGGGGTCCTTGACACCCGATTCCCAGGATCTATCTAGGGTAGTGCGCTCATCCGCCAAGCCGACTTCCCTGGGACGACAGGCTTACGCATACCTCTGGCCGGGTTTCGCCATGTTTGGCGACGCGGTACTGGAGACTTCTCCGGTTCGGCCTGTGGGCTCTGTCGTGCCGCGAGTACTGCCACCAACGCCGCGATCTCCTCGGGCGTGGCGTCGCCCCGGACAATTCGCAGATCTGCCGTCATAGCGGGATGTTCCCATGCTTCTTCGGCGGGAGCGTCGCCCGCTTGTTCCTGAGCGCCCGCAGCGCCCTGACGACCTGGGGCCGGGTTTCGGATGGCCGTATCACCGCGTCCACGTAGCCGCGCTCCGCCGCGATATACGGGTTCGCCAGCGTGTCCTCGTACTCGGTGACGAGCCGCGCGCGCTCGGCCTCGGGGTCGTCGGAGGCGGCCAGCTCGCGCCGGTAGAGGATGTTGACCGCGCCTTGTGCTCCCATGACCGCGATCTGGGCGGTCGGCCAGGCCAGGTTGACGTCCGCGCCGAGGTGCTTGGAGCCCATGACGTCGTACGCGCCGCCGTACGCCTTGCGCGTGATCACCGTGATGAGCGGCACGGTGGCCTCGGCGTAGGCGTAGAGGAGCTTGGCGCCCCGGCGGATGATTCCGTTCCATTCCTGATCGGTCCCGGGAAGGAATCCCGGTACATCAACAAAAGTCAGTATCGGAATATTAAAAGCATCACATGTTCGAATAAATCTGGCTGCCTTCTCCGATGCGTGGATATCCAGACATCCCGCGAAATGCATGGGCTGGTTGGCCACGACCCCGACCGACTGGCCGTCCACGCGGCCGTACCCGACCACGATGTTCGGCGCGAACAGCGCGTGGACCTCCAGGAACTCCCCGTCGTCCAGCACGTGCTCGATCACCTGGTGCATGTCGTACGGCTGGTTCGACGAGTCGGGGATCACCTCGTCGAGCTCGGGGTCGAGCTCCAGGTCGGCGGCGGCCTCGAAGATCGGGGCCTCGTCCAGGTTGTTCGAGGGCAGGTACGACAGCAGCGCCTTCACGTACTCCAGCGCGTCGTTCTCGTCGGCGGCCTGGTAGTGGGCCACGCCCGACTTCGTGTTGTGCGCGTGTGCCCCGCCGAGCTCCTCGAACGTGACCTCCTCGCCCGTCACCGTCTTGATCACGTCGGGCCCCGTGATGAACATATGGGACGTCTGGTCCACCATCACGACGAAGTCGGTCAGTGCGGGGGAGTAGACGTGCCCGCCGGCCGCGGCGCCCATGATGAGGGAGATCTGCGGGATCACGCCGGACGCGTGCACGTTGCGCTTGAAGATCTCCGCGTAGAGGCCGAGCGCGACCACGCCTTCCTGGATGCGCGCGCCGCCGCCCTCGTTGATGCCGATGATCGGGCACCCGGTCTTGATCGCCAGGTCGAGCACCTTGACGATCTTCTCGCCGTACACCTCGCCGAGCGAGCCGCCGAACACCGTCACGTCCTGCGAGAACACGCACACCTGCCGGCCGTCGATCGTGCCGTGCCCGGTGATGACGCCGTCGCCGTACGGCCGCCGCTTCTCCAGCCCGAACATCGTGGACCGGTGCCTGGCGAACTCGTCGAACTCCACGAACGAGCCCTCGTCCAGCAGCGCGAGCACCCGCTCCCTGGCGGTCATCTTGCCCTTGGCGTGCTGCTTCTCCACCGCGGCCGCGGAGCCGGCGTGCACAGCCTCGTCGAGCCGTCGCTCCAGGTCAGCAATCTTTCCGGCAGTGGTGTGGATATCCGGCCGTTCTGGTAGAGGTTCCGCGGCAGTGCTCATGCGCGCAAGGCTAGTCCCTCCTCCTAGAGTGGATCCATGACGGATGCGGTTCGCACGCATGGTCTCTTCAAGCGGTACGGGCCGCAGGTCGCGGTGGCGGGCGTCGATCTGGTGGTCCCGGCGGGGAGTTTCGCCGGGCTGGTCGGACCCAACGGCGCGGGCAAGACGACCACACTGAGCATGATCACAGGGTTACTCCGTCCCGACGGCGGCTCGGCCGAGATCGACGGGTTCCACGTCTGGCGCGACCCCGTGGAGGTCAAGGCGCGCATCGGCGTGCTGCCGGAGGGCCTGCGGCTGTTCGAGCGGTTGTCGGGCCGTGAGCTGCTCCTCTACAACGGCCGGCTGCGCGGCATCCCCAAGGCCGACGTCGAGCAGCGCGCGAACGAGCTGCTTGCCGTGATGGACCTGGCCGGCGCGGCCGACAAGCTGGTCGTCGACTACTCCACCGGCATGCGGAAGAAGATCGGCCTGGCCGCCGCGCTGCTGCACAATCCGTCGGTGCTCTTCCTCGACGAGCCGTTCGAGGGCGTCGACCCGGTCAGCGCAAACACGCTCACCGACGTGCTGCGGCGGTTCACCGCGTCCGGCTCGACAGTGATCTTCTCCAGCCACGTGATGGACCTGGTCGAGCGGCTGTGCGACTGGGTGTCGGTGATGAGCGCGGGCCACATCGTGGCTCAGGGGCCGCTGGCGGACGTGCGCGGCGGGCGCAGCCTCAACCAGGCGTTCCTGGAGCTGGTCGGCGGCCCGCGCGACAACGGCGAAGCCGGCCTCACCTGGCTCGGCGCCAGGCCCGGGGAACACCAGTGACCACCGTCGCTCTTTTCGCGCAGCTCAAGCTGCGGCTGCTGGCCGGAAACCTGCGCGGGGACCTCCAGCGCAAGCTCGGCTTCGTCTTCACCCTGATCGCCGCCACCGGCCTGGCCGTGCTGGGCTTCTTCCTGATGAGCCTGCTCCGGCTGGCGCCCCACGACACGGCGGCCGACCTGGTGATCATCGCGTTCGGGATCTTCCTCATCGGCTGGATGACCGTGCCGCTGCTCGCGTTCGGTCTGGACGACACGCTCGACCCGGCGAAGTTGTCGCTGCTCCCGTTGCGCACGCGCGAGCTGGCGATCGGCATGTTCACCGCGTCCGTGACCGGCGTCTGGCCGGCGGCGATGCTGGTCGTCACGGCCGGTGCGCTGGTCGGCCTGGCGACGGGCGTGGGCGGCGTGCTGCTCGGGGTGCCGGCCGTGCTGCTGCAGTTCGCGCTCTGCGTGGTGACGTCGCGGCTGATCACCACCTCGCTCTCCAGCGCACTGCGCACCCGGCGTGGCCGCGACGTGCTGGCCGTGGCCGCGCTGCTGGTGGTGGTGCTCGCGCAGCTGCCCAACCTCGTGATGAACCGCGGCCTCGGCGACCCGGCGGCCATGATCGGCCGGCTGGCGGGCGTGCTCAGGTGGACCCCGCCGGGCATGGCCGCGCACGCGATGGCGGACGGCGGCCTGGTCGGGCTGGCCGAGCTGGCGCTCGTCGCCGTGATCGTGGTGGTGCTCGGCTGGTTGTGGATCAAGTCGCTGAGCAGGGCCCTTGTCACGCCGGACGTCTCCACCCAGGCCGCCTCCGTACGCAAGGAGAGCGGGCTGGTCGACAGGTTCCTGCCGGACGGACCGCTGGCGGCCGTGGTGACGAAGGAGCTGAAGTACATCAGGCGCGAGCCCAGGTTCCGCGTCGGCTGGTTCAGCTCGGTCGTCGTCACCGCCGTGCTGACGTTCTCGCTGACCAGGAACGCGGACGCCGGGGAGGGGCTGCCGATCGTGCTGACCTCCGTCGGCGCCCTGATGATCGCGCTGCAGTCGGGCAACGCGTTCGGCATCGACGGGCGCTCGTTGTGGATGAACGCCGTGGCCTTCGGCTCCGAGCGCGGCCTGGCCACCGACCTGGCCGGGCGCCATCTGGCCAACGCGCTGATCGCCATGCCGCTGCTCGCCGTGATCGCCGTCGCCACCGGCCTGTTCACCGGCCATCCCGGCACGATTCTTCCCGCGGTGCTGGCCGGGTGGGGCGCGCTCGGGGTCGGGCTCGGTGTCGGCTCGGTGACCAGCGTGGTGGTTCCGTACACCGTGCCCGAGCGGATGAACGCCTTCAGCAGCGCCGCGCCCGGGCAGGGCGGGCAGGCGTTCGCCTCGGCCATGGGGGCGATGCTCGGCATCGCGCTGCTGTCGCTGCCGTTCGTGGTGCCGCTGGTGCTCGGCTGGCTGTGGGTGTGCGCGCTGGCGCCGTTCTACGGGTTGCTGGCCGAGATGCTCGGCCGGCGGTTGGCCGCCAAGATCGGTCACGCCCGGCTGCCGGACCTGGTCGGAGCCGTGTCAAAGGGCTCGTGAGCAGTGGTCTAGTCCAATGGGCGAGACCGGTCTACGGCTTCCCCGAACGACTCGATACCCTTCAAAATATGATTGACCAGGGGTTCGAGCGTCGCAGCGCCGCCGTTACCGAGATGCCGGACGAGCTGCGCCACGATGTGCGCCTGCTCGGCAAACTGCTCGGCCAGGTGCTCGCCGAACAGGGCGGCGAAGACCTGCTGTCAGACGTCGAACGGTTGCGCAAGGCCGTCATAGCAGCACGCAGGGGCGAGGTCTCCGCCGACGAGATCACCGCCATGGTCGAAGGATGGGAGATCGAGCGGGCGGTGGCCGTCGCCCGCGCGTTCACCTGCTACTTCCACTTGGCCAACCTGGCCGAGGAGCACTACCGCATCCGCACGTTGCGTGAGCGCGACGCCGAGGGCAGGGTCCAGCGCGAGTCGCTGGCCCAGGCCGTCCAGCAGCTGGGCCACGAACGCGTGGCCGAGCTGCTGGAGGGCCTGGAGCTGCACCCGGTGCTCACCGCGCACCCCACCGAGGCGCGCAGGCGCGCGGTCGTCACCGCCATCCAGCGCATCAGCGGCCAGCTCACCGAGTACAACGCGCCGGGCCGCGGCGCCTCCGAGCGCGCAGAGAGCAAGCGCCGCCTGCTGGAGGAGATCGACGTCCTGTGGCGTACGGCCCAGCTGCGCTCGACCAAGCTCGACCCGCTCGACGAGGTGCGCACTGCCATGGCGGCCTTCGACGAGACGTTGTTCCGCATGGTGCCCCAGGTCTACCGCTCGCTGGACGCGGCGCTCGACGAGCACACCGGCACCCGCCCGCCGCAGGCCAGGCCGTTCATCCGGTACGGCAGCTGGATCGGCGGCGACCGTGACGGCAACCCCAACGTCACGGCCAGGGTCACCCGCGAGACCATCCAGATCCAGTCGGAGCACGTGCTGTCGGCTCTCGAGACGGCCTGCACGCGCATCGCCCGCACGCTGACCGCCTCCGTCCAGCTCGCCCCGCCCTCGCCCGGGCTGAAGTCGGGGCTGGCCGCGGCCGTGGACGCCTACCCCGACGTGGTCTCCGAGCTGGCCACCCGCTCGCCGCGCGAGCCGCACCGGCAGTGGCTGCTGTTCGTGGCGGCGCGCATCGCCGCCACCCACCGCCGTGACCTCGACCTCGCCTACCGCTCGCCCGCCGAGCTGCTGGCCGACCTCCGCCTGGTGCAGGAGTCGCTGGCCGACTCGGCGCCGCGGCAGGCGTACGGCGAGTTGCAGCACCTCATCTGGCAGGTCGAGACGTTCGGCTTCCACCTGGCCGAGCTGGAGGTGCGCCAGCACTCCCAGGTGCACGCGGCGGCCCTGGAAGAGCTGCGGGCCGGCGGCGAGCTGTCGGAGCGGACCGAGGAGGTGCTGGCCACGATCCGGGTGATCGCCTGGATCCAGGAGCGGTTCGGCGTCACGGCCTGCTCCCGGTACGTGGTCTCGTTCACCCGCTCGGCCGACGACGTCGCGGCCGTCTACGAGCTGGCCAGGCACGCGCTCGGTGAGCGGGCTCCCGTCCTCGACGTGGTGCCGCTGTTCGAGTCGGGCCAGGACCTCGCCAATTCGCCGCTCGTGCTGACCGGCATGCTCGACATTCCCGAGGTGCAGGAGCGGCTGGCGACCACCGGCCGGCGCATGGAGATCATGCTGGGCTACTCCGACTCGGCCAAGGAGCTCGGCCCCGCCGCCGCCACGCTCCGGCTCTACGAGGCGCAGGAGGAGCTGACCGCCTGGGCGGCCAAGCACGACGTGAAGTTGCGCATGTTCCACGGCCGCGGCGGCGCGCTCGGGCGCGGCGGCGGCCCGGCCAACCGCGCGGTGCTGGCTCAGGCGCCCGGCTCGGTCGCGGGCCGGTTCAAGGTCACCGAGCAGGGCGAGGTCATCTTCGCCCGCTACGGCCACATCGCGATCGCCCGCCGCCACATGGAGCAGGTGGCCAACGCCGTGCTGCTGGCCTCCTCGCCCACCGTCAGCGACCGTACGGCGGCCGCCGCCGAGCGCTTCCGCGGGCTGGCCGGGCAGGTGGCCACGGCGTCGGAGGAGGCGTACCGCGCGCTGACCGAGGCGCCGGGCTTCCCCGAGTGGTTCGGGCTCGTCAGCCCGCTGGAGGAGATCGGCACGCTCCGCCTGGGCTCGCGCCCCGCGCGCCGCGGCCTCGGCGCGCCGCGCTCCCTCGACGACCTGCGGGCGATCCCGTGGGTGTTCGCGTGGGCGCAGACGCGGGTCAACCTGCCCGGCTGGTACGGCCTGGGCACCGGCCTGGCCTCGGTCGGCTCCCTCGACGAGCTGCGGGCGGCGTACGCGGAGTGGCCGCTGTTCAACGCGATGCTCGACAACGCGGAGATGTCGCTGGCCAAGACCGACCGCTCGATCGCCAAGCGCTACCTGGCGCTCGGCGGCAGGGACGACTTCAGCCGGCAGGTGCTGGAGGAGTACGACAGGACCCGCGACCTGGTGCTGCGGGTCACGGGCCACACGCGGCTGCTGGAGAACCGCAAGGTGCTCTCGCGCGCCGTCCAGCTCCGCGACCCGTACGTGGACGCGCTGTCGCACCTCCAGCTGCGGGCCCTGCGCGCGTTGCGCACCGGCAACCCGTCGGAGCAGGAGCGCGAGCGCCTGTCCACGCTCCTGCTGCTGTCGGTCAACGGCGTCGCGGCGGGCCTGCAGAACACCGGCTGAGCCGGCCCGTCACGGTCCTGGCGGCGCTGTGAGCGATTAACCGCCCCCCTCGCCCCTCGCCAAGGGACCCCAGCCGATGTGCGGCGGGTCGCGGAGAAGCGCGGGCCGGCGCTCTAGCCGAGCCCCTCGAAGAAGGCGATGACGTCGGACGTGAGGGTCTCGGTCGCGGTGTGCGCGGTGTAGTGCCCGCGCGCCGGGGCCGGCAGCGTCTTCCAGGAGACGATGTTGGCGTGGTCCCGCTCGGCGAAGCGGCGTATGGACGCGAAGTCGCCCTCGCCCATCGCCAGCGCCGTCGGCACGGTGGTGGGCTCCTTGGGCTGCTCCATGCGGGCGTTCTCCCAGTACTGCCGGATCGCCGACCCCGCGGTCCCGGTGAACCAGTAGATCGAGGCGTTGGTCAGGACGAAGTCGTCGTCCAGGTCCTCCTCGAAGAGCTGGGCGAGCCAGCCGAGCAGCCCGGAGGGGGAGTCGGCGATGGCGTGGGCGAGGGTCTGCGGCTGCTGGGAGTGCAGCACGTTGAAGGCGCCCTTCTCCTTCCAGAACCAGTCGAGCACCGCGAGCCCTGCCTGCTCTTCCTCGCTGAGGTCGGCGAACTCGGCCGGGTCGCCGGAGGGGAAAGAGAACAGCTGGGTGACGTGCACGCCCACGACATGGTCCGGGTCGATCCTGCCGACCTCGGGCGAGATCATCGAGCCGCCGTCGTTCCCGGCCGCGCCGTAGCGCTCGTAGCCCAGCCGGGCCATCAGCTCGGCCCACGCCCTGGCGATGCGCTGGTTGTTCCAGCCCAGCTCGTGGGTGGGGCCGGAGAAGCCGTAGCCGGGGACCGACGGGATGACCAGGTGGAAGTGGCGTGACAGGGGCTCGATGGCGTTGAGGTATTCGACGATGGAGCCGGGCCAGCCGTGGGTGAGGATCAGCGCCAGGGCGTCGGGGTTGTCGTTGCGAACGTGGATGAAGTGGATGTTCTGCCCGTCGATCTCCGTGGTGAACTGCGGGTACGCGTTGAGCCTGGCCTCCTGCGCACGCCAGTCGAACCCGTCGCGCCAGTAGCCGACCAGGCGCTTCACTCGCTCGACGCTGACGCCCTGGTCGGCGCCGGCGATCTCGTCCGTGAAGCGGGTCAGGGCGAGGCGGGCCTGGAGGTCGTCGAGGTCGGCCTGCGGGATCTCGATGCGGAAGGGGCGGATGCTCACGGCGAGGCTCCTCTTGGGAAGGGGAACGGTTCGTTCTGTTCCAAGAGTATCAGAACGGAATGCTTTATTCCACAAGAATCCGTTCGGAGCCCGCGTAGATGTTGCAGCGCTCGCCGCGCAGGAAGCCCACCAGGGTCATGCCGAACTCCCTGGCCAGCTCGACCGCCAGCGACGACGGCGCCGACACCGCGCACACGACCGGGATGCCCGCCGCCAGGGCCTTCTGCATGATCTCGTAGCTGGTCCTGCCGCTGACCATGAGCACGTGCTCGGCCAGCGGCAGCCGCTCGGTCAGCGCCGCCCAGCCGACCAGCTTGTCCACCGCGTTGTGCCGTCCCACGTCCTCCCGCAGCGCCACCAGCGTCCCGGCGGCCGAGAACAGCCCCGCCGCGTGCAGCCCGCCCGTCTTGCCGAACACGCCCTGTGCTTCCCTCAGCCGGTCGGGAAGGCCGTACAGGAGCTCGGGAGTGAGTTCGAGCAGGCCCCTGGGGACCGGCTTGCAGCGGTCGTGCAGCACCTCGAGGCTGGCCGAGCCGCAGACGCCGCAGGCGCTCGAGGTGAGGAAGTGACGGTCGAGAGCGGGCAGGTCGGGGATGGGGCCGTCCAGGCGTACCGTCACCGTGTTGTAGCGGGCCTCGGGCGGGAGGTCCTCGTCGACGCAGTACGCGATGGCCGCGATCTCGCCGGCGCCGACCAGGCCCTCGCCGTGCAGAAACCCGGCGGCCAGCTCGAAGTCGTGCCCCGGGGTGCGCATGGTGATGGCCACGGTCTTGCGCGTGCCGTCCGGCGCGGTGAGGCGGATCTCCAGCGGCTCCTCCGTGGCCAGGTCGTCGCGGCGATCCCTGGCGGTGGAGCCGGAGAGCTCCCTGATCCTGATGCGGCTGGTGGGTCCCGGGCGCGACTTCACAGCGGCCGCACAGTGACGAGGGCGTTGTAGTCGGGGATCCGCGCGTCGGGCGAGCGGCGGGACTCGTCCAGCAGGACGTTTCCCTCCGGCCAGTGGATCTGGAGGTTCCCCGGCATCAGCGGGGCCCGCATGACCTTGCCCCGGTACGCGCGCTCGCCGGAGCGCAGCTCGACGGGGGTGCCGTCGGGCAGGCCCAGGCGGTCGGCGTCGTACTCGCTCATCAGGACGGCCTCGCGCGGTGCGCCGTTGAAGCCGTCGAGGCGCTCGTGGACCATGCTGTTGAACTGCTTGCCGCGCCTGGTGGCCACCATGAACGCGCCGTCGGGGCGCTTCAGCGCGGGCAGCGCGACGGCGGAGAACCTGCCCAGCCCGTCGGAGGTCTGGAAGCGGCCGTCGGCGAACAGGTGGCGCCCGCCGTACTGGACGTTGTCGCCGAACTTCCTCAGGTCCGCGATGCCCCGGTAGAAGGGGACCGCCTGTTCGATCTCGGCGCGGATCTGTGGGGTGCCAGTGAAGCGAACTTTTGCCGAAATTTCGGGATGTGTTCGGGAGGCCAGCTCCGTGAAGATCTTCCACTCCGGCCATGCCTCGCCGATCCGCGGGCCCTCGACCTCGGGGGAGAAGATGATCCGCCGCTCGGTGGAGGTCTCGGTCACGCCGCCGACCATCTCGTAGCGGGTCTGCGCGGGCAGCAGCAGCACGTCGCCCTCGCCCGGCACCAGCATCTGCGACGACAGCACGATGTCGATGTGCACCCGGAGCCTGAGCCGCGACAGGGCCTCGCGGCAGTAGGCCGGGTCGGGCAGGACCTCAAGGAAGTTGCCGCCGCTCGACACCAGCGCGTCGAGGTCGCCGCTGTGGGCGGCGTCGATCATGTCGGTCGCGGTCAGGCCGGGCGTGGTCGGGACTTCGAATCCCCACATGTCCGTAAATTTCGCGGCATTTTCTGGCGTGATCGGCAGGCCGCCGGGCAACCCGGTCGCGTACGCGCCCATCTCCGCCCCACCCTGCACGCCGCTGTGCCCCCTGATCGGCATCAGCCCGCACTTGTCGCGCCCCACGAAGCCCCTGGCGAGCGCCAGGTTCACGATCGCGCGGACGTTGTCCTCGCCGTACGTGTGCTGCGTGATGCCCATCGACCACACCAGCACCGCAGACTTCGCCTCGCCCAGCAGCCTGGCCAGGCGGTACATGTCGTCCCTGGACGTCCCCGACAGCGCCTCGAGCTCGTCCCACGACTGGCTCGCGACCTTCACGCGTAGCTCTTCGAAGCCGGTCGTCCGCTGGTCGACGAACTCTTTGTCCACCCAGTCGTTCTCGATCAGGTGCTTGAGCACGCCGTTGAGGAAGCCGATGTCGCCGCCCACGTTCACGCCGAAGAACTCATCGGTGATCTTCGTGCCGAACAGGGCGGACTCGGCGTTCGACGGCACCCAGTACTTGTCCATGCCGGGCTCGCGGTAGGCGTTGACCATCGCGATCCTCGTGCCCGCCTTCTTGGCGTGGTAGAGGTACTTCATCGCGACCGGCTGGTTGTTCGACGGGTTGGAGCCGACGAACACGATCAGGTCGGAGCCGATCCAGTCGGTGTACGAGCAGGTGGTGGCCGCGGCGCCGATGGTCTGCTTCAGCGCTACCGTCGAGGGCGAGTGGCAGATCCTGGCGGCGTTGTCGATGCTGTTGGTGCCGAGCGCGCGCACGGCCTTCTGGGCCGCGTAGTAGTTCTCGTTCGGCATGCCGCGGCTGGTCAAATACGCGCCGAAGCGCGCGTCGCGCAGGCCGTTCGCGGCGATGCGCAGCGCCTCGTCCCAGCTGATCCGGGTGAAGCCGGGCTCGCCCTGCTTGCGGAGCATCGGGTACGGCAACCGCCCCAGCTCGCGAAGCTCGGCGCTCTTCCTGCCCGTGAGCCCCGAGACGTCGCTCAAAAGTGAGGTGTCCAGGGCGGTCATGGTGTTCAGTGGCAGCAGCCGCAGCCGGATGTTGCACAGATGGATCTCGTCCATCGTCCAGTCACGCATGCCCTGCGTGCCCAGCGCGCACCCGTCGCAGGTGCCCTGGTTGAGTATCCGCCAGGCGTAGCGCCGGTTGCCCTTGACCGACTTGAACGCCTTCCAGAGCTCAAGGTAGTTGTTCGGCTTGCGCAGCCCGATGCCGAACGGCCGCCAGGACGCCCAGTTACGCGGATCCAAAGGCTTGCTCATCTCTTTATCTTCCTCCCACCTGCCAAGATAGGGGGATGCCCGACTCGCGTTATTCCGACCTCGAACGCCCGCCGCTCTCCGAGGCGGCGCTCAACCGCGCGCTCGTCCGCCCCGGTTCCCTGTGGACGGGCGTCACCGTCGTGGAGAGCACCGGCTCCACCAACGCCGACCTCGCCGAGGCCGGCGTCGGCGGAGCGCGCGAGGGGGCGGTGCTGGTGGCTGAGTCGCAGCTCGCGGGCCGCGGCCGGCTCGGGCGCAGCTGGTCGATGCCGCCGCGCGCGGGCCTGACGTTCTCGATCCTGCTCAGGCCGGACCTGCCGATCGCCACGCAGGGCTGGCTGCCCCTCCTGTACGGCGTCGCCGCCGCCTCGGCGGTACGCCGCCTGGCCGAGGTGGACGTACGGCTCAAATGGCCCAACGACCTGCTGATCGGCGAGCGCAAGCTGGCCGGGATCCTGGCCGAGCGGGCCGATGACGCCGTCGTCATCGGCATGGGCATGAACGTGTCGCTCAGGCAGGAGGAGCTGCCCGTCGAGACGGCCACGTCGCTGGCCATCGAGAAGGCGGCCTGCGTCGACCGGGACCCGCTGCTCAGGGCCGTGCTGAGGGAGGTCGAGAGCCACTACAGGGAGTGGACGGCGGCCGATGGCGACGCGGAGGAGTCGGGGCTGCGCTCGGCGTACCTGGCGGCCAGTGCCACGGTCGGGCGGCGGGTCAGGGTGGAGCTGCCGGGCGAGCAGGCGGTGACCGGGCTGGCTACGGGCATCGACCTGTCCGGGCACCTGCAGGTGGAGTCGGAGGGTGAGCGCTACACGCTGAGCGCCGGAGATGTCGTACATGTACGTCCAGCGGAATGAGCATGGCCGCCGGGCGGCGATGATGGCACGATTTGGGCCATGACCCTTCCCGACCACCATCTGACGCAGGGTGAGCAGCGCGTCCGATCCTTCCACCCCCACTGGAAGCGGCTCATCGGCCCCTTCCTCGCGCTGATCCTCATCGTCGGGGCCGCCGGCGCGGCGCTGTTCTTCATCCCGGGCGAGTGGGAGTACGCCTTCTACGCCAGGATCGCCGCCGTCGTCATCGGCCTCATCCTGCTGACGATCTATACGCTCGTGCCGTACCTGCGCTGGGTGAACACCGGCTACGTGCTCACCACCCACCGCTTCACGATCAGCATGGGCGTGCTCAACAAGTCCACCGACGAGATCCCGATCGCCAAGGTCAACACGGTCAGCTCCGACCAGACGTTCCCCGAGCGTCTGCTGGGGTGCGGCACGCTGACCGTCGAGTCGGCGGGCGACCGGGGCGAGATCGTGCTGCGCGACATCCCGAGGATCCAGGACGTCCGCACCGACCTGTTCAGGCTCGTCGAGGACGCCTCCGACGGCGATATCGACGACCGCTGACGCGTGAGCAGCTCCAGTCGTGGCAGGCCGACCGCCGAGGAGATCGAGCGGATGCTCGTCGGCGCCCCGGCCCGCTTCACGAAAGACCAGATCACCGACAAAGCAGACGTGCCGCAGGAGCTCGCCGAGCGCATCTGGCGCGCGCTCGGGTTCGCGCAGCCGGCCGACGGCGCCGTGGCGTTCACCGACGCCGACGTCGACGCGCTGCGCCGGGTGCGCAGGATGCTCGACAGCGGCGTGCTCGACGAGCAGACGGTCATCCGCATGGCCCGCGCGCTCGGCCAGACCACGGCCAGGCTGGCTCAGTGGCAGGCCGAGATCATTATCGGCGCGATGTTGCCGCAGGAGCCCTCGGAGGACGACCTGGCCCAGGTGCTCGACGCGGCGCTGGAGCTGAGGCCCGACTTCGAGCAGGTGCTGATCCATGTCTGGCGGACCCAGCTCGCCGCCGCCGGCACCCGGCTGCTGGCCATCGCCGACGGCAACGACGAGCTGGTGCCCACCCGGGTCTCGATGGCGGTGGGGTTCGCGGATCTGGTGTCGTTCACCAGGCGTGCGCGCGAGCTCGACGAGAAGGAGCTGGCCGAGCTGGTCGAGGGGTTCGAGGCGCGGGCCTCCGACGTGGTGACCTCCCACGGCGCCAGGCTGGTCAAGACGCTGGGCGACGAGGTGCTGTTCACCGCGCCGACCGCGGTCCAGGCCGCGGAGATCGCGCTCGACCTGGTCGAGTCGGGCGTCGAGCTGCGCATCGGCATGGCGTACGGGCCCGTCCTGCCCACGATGGGCGACGTCTTCGGCACCACCGTCAACCTGGCCGCCAGGCTCACCGCCATCGCCAGGCCGGGCACGATCCTGGTCGACTCCTCGCTGGCCGAAGGGCTCGACGGGTTCGAGACGCACAAGATCAGACGTCGTCCCGCAAGGGGCCTCGGCGTGGTGCAGCCCTATGTCTTGCGGAGATCATCCTCCTGACACAAGATGGCTGGCATGCCGTACGAAGTGCAGGGCGTCATCGCCCGAGCCAAGGGCCAGGAAGTCTCACTCGAAACGGTCGTGGTGCCGGACCCCGGCCCCGGCGAGGCGGTCGTGAACGTGCAGGCCTGCGGGGTCTGCCACACCGACCTGCACTATCGCGAGGGCGGGATCAGCGACGACTTCCCGTTCCTGCTAGGGCACGAGGCGGCGGGCGTCGTCGAGGCGGTCGGCCCCGGCGTCACCGAGGTGGCCCCCGGCGACTTCGTGATCCTCAACTGGCGCGCGGTGTGCGGACAGTGCCGCGCGTGCCTGCGCGGCCGTCCCTGGTACTGCTTCAACACCCACAACGCCGCCCAGAAGATGACGCTCAAGGACGGCACCGAGCTGTCGCCGGCGCTGGGCATAGGCGCGTTCCTGGAGAAGACGCTGGTCGCCGCCGGGCAGTGCACCAAGGTCTCCGCCGAGGCGCCCGCGCAGGTCGCGGGCCTGCTGGGCTGCGGCGTCATGGCGGGCCTCGGCGCCGCGATCAACACCGGCGGGGTGACCCGCGGTGACTCCGTCGCCGTCATCGGCTGCGGTGGCGTGGGGGACGCCGCGATCCTCGGCTCCTCGCTGGCCGGCGCCGCGAAGATCATCGCGGTGGACGTGGACGACCGCAAGCTGGCCTGGGCCCGCGACTTCGGCGCCACCCACACCGTCAACTCCCGCGAGAACGACCCGGTGGCGGCGATCCGCGACCTGACCGGCGGCTTCGGCGCCGACGTGGTCATCGAGGCCGTGGGCCGCCCGGAGACGTACAAGCAGGCCTTCTACGCCCGGGACCTGGCCGGCACGGTCGTCCTGGTGGGCGTCCCCACCCCCGAGATGACCCTCGAACTCCCGCTCCTCGACGTCTTCGGGCGCGGCGGCTCGCTGAAGTCCTCCTGGTACGGCGACTGCCTGCCGTCGCGCGACTTCCCGATGCTCATCGACCTGTTCCTGCAGAACCGGCTGCCGCTCGACAAGTTCGTGACCGAGACGATCGGGATCGACCAGGTCGAGGCGGCGTTCGCGAAGATGCACCGCGGCGAGGTGCTGCGCTCGGTGGTGACGTTCTGATGATCGACAGAGTCATCACCTCGGGCACGTTCTCGCTGGACGGCGGCACCTGGGACGTCGACAACAACGTCTGGCTGGTCGGCGGCGCCCGCGAGGTCATCGTCATCGACGCGGCCCACGACGCCGCCCGGATCGCCGAGCGGGTGGGCGGGCGCACGGTCAAGGCCATCGTCTGCACCCACGCGCACAACGACCACATCAACGCAGCCAAGCCGCTCGCCGACCTCACCGGCGCGCCGATCCGGCTCCATCCCGCCGACCAGGTGCTGTGGGAGCAGCAGTACGGCGACGCGGTGCCGTACCAGCCGCTGGCCGACGGGGACAAGATCGAGGTCGGCGGGATCGCGCTGGAGGTGCTCCACACGCCCGGCCACTCGCCCGGGGCGGTGTGCCTGTACGCGCCGGACCTCGGGGCCCTGTTCAGTGGCGACACCCTCTTCAAGGGCGGGCCCGGGGCGACCGGGCGGTCGTACAGCTCGTTCGACACGATCATCGAGTCGATCAGGGAACGGCTGCTGAAGCTGCCACCCGAGACCGTCGTGCACACGGGGCACGGCGACTCGACCACAATCGGCGCGGAGGCTCCACAGCTCAGATAGCCGAGTGTGGCCTAACTAACGTAGGCAAGCCTTACCAAAGTGAGCTATCTTAGGTGTGCCTAACCTACTTAGTTCTGCTTGTCGAGAGGCCTGTCCCCAGATGTACGCGTGCATTTGTCGTGCTGTGACCGAGAATGAGGTGCACGACTGCATCGCTGCCGGGGCCAAGAGCGCGAAGCAGATCCGCGACACCACTGGTGCTGGTGGTGACTGTGCCCGATGTGTGCGGAAGATCTGTGCGATCCTGAAAAGGTCTGAAGAACTGACGACCGCATAGCGAGGGGCCCGTTTCATGCAGGGCGACAAGCAGATCATCGAGTTGCTCAACGAGCAGCTGACCGCTGAGCTCACCGCGATCAACCAGTACTTCCTCCACGCCAAGATGCAGGAGAACTGGGGATACACCAAGCTCGCCGAGCACACACGCGCGGAGTCGTTCGAGGAGATGCGCCACGCCGAGCGCCTCACCGATCGCATCCTCTTCCTCGAAGGCCTGCCCAATTACCAGCGTCTGGGGACCCTGCACATAGGCCAGACCGTCGAGGAGCAGCTCAAGGCGGACCTCGAGGTCGAGCTCTCGGTCGTGCAGCGCCTGCGCCCGGCGATCGCGCTCATGCGCGAGAAGGGCGACATCACCTCCGCCCGGATCTTCGAGGAGATCCTGGAGGACGAGGAAGAGCACATCGACTACCTGGAGACGGAGCTCGACCTCATCCGGAGCCTGGGCGAGCAGCTCTACCTGGCCCGCTACGCCGAGCCGCCGTCGCCGTCCGACGACTGACCACGGTTGCCGGGTGGGCCTGCCGAAGCCCACCCGAAAGCCGGCTCTAGCGCATGATCCAGACCTGGTCGGAGATGTTCTTGCAGGTCCACTGGATGATCCACTTGCCCGGCTTGCGCTCGCTCTTACCGACCGCCAGACACATCCCGGTGGCCTTGTTCTGCAGGTGCTGCTGGTTGTCGTAGATCCACTCCTGCTCGAGACCGCCGTCGGTGCACGGCCACTGGATCGCGTACTTGCCCTTGACCTGGGCGCCGCGCGCGATCGCCAGGCACATGCCGGTCTTGGCGTTGATGAGCTTGCGCCCCTTGTAGATCCACTGCTGGTCCTTGTTGGTGGAGCACGTCCACTGGATGACCTTCTTGCCCGCCTTCACCTCGCTCTTGCCCACGGCCAGGCAGAGCTCCGTGGCGGCGTTCATCAGGCGCGACCTGCTCGCCGCCGAGGCGGGAGCGGCGGCCAGGGACAGCGCCATGGCGGCGGTCGCGGCGACGGCGAAGATTTTCTTGGGAATGGCAACCACGTCGATGACCTTTCTGCGAGCTGTTGATCATTGAGACGCGCGCAATTCCCCTTTTGTTCTGATCGGTCACGCCTGGCTCGCCCAGTCGGTCGCCGGGGTGTCGTGCCCGAGGGTGAGATCATCGGGAGGGTTGGTCATGACGCGGAACGCTAACACCATGATCGGTGCGTCGCGCTACCCCTCCCAACAGCGGTAATTTAATCCGGACTAACCGATATTTAGCCGCGTTTGCCCAGGTCAATGGATAGGTCAACGACGAGTCAAACCCGGCGCTGTACCCGGGAAACGATCGCCTAAGGTCCTACGATCGCTTCATGACCTGCGTACTTCTCGCCGAGGATGACACCTCGATCTCGGAGCCGCTCGCGCGTGCGCTACGCCGCGAGGGCTACCAGGTCGAGGTGAGCCCGGACGGCCCGCAAGCACTGGAGCGGGCACTGTCGGGCGGTATAGACCTCATAGTTCTTGATCTCGGCCTGCCCGAAATGGACGGGCTGGAGGTCGCCCGCCGGATCCGGGCCGAGGGGCACGGCACCCCGGTACTGATACTCACCGCCCGCGTCGACGAGGTCGACACGGTCGTCGGACTCGACGCCGGCGCGGACGACTACGTGACCAAACCGTTCAGGCTGGCTGAGCTGCTCGCCCGGGTACGCGCGCTGCTCCGCCGCGGCACCTCCGAGACGCCCGTCGTCCAGGGCGTGCGCATCGACGCCGATTCACGCCGTGCGTGGATGGGAGACAAGGAGTTGCATCTGACGACGAAAGAGTTCGACCTGCTGCGCGTGCTCGTACGTGACGCCGGAAAGGTCGTCACCCGCGAGCAGATCATGCGAGAGGTCTGGGACACGAACTGGTGGGGTTCGACCAAGACACTCGACATGCACATCTCCTGGCTGCGCCGCAAGCTCGGCGACGACGCCGCGAAACCGCGCTACATCACTACGGTCCGGGGAGTCGGCTTCCGGTTCGAACGCGAGTAGGAGATGCGCCGCCGACTGCTCTCCTCCACGCTGCTCGTCGCGGTCATCGCGGTCCTGCTGCTGGGGGTCCCCCTGGGCGTCGTCGTCAGTCGCCTGATCGTCGACGAGGCGGCTCAGGAGCTCGGGGCGGAAGCCAAACGCCTCGTGGGAGAGGTCGAGTATGCCCGTGTTCAGGAGACACCGCTCGACCCCCAGCAACTGGAACAGAAATACCCAGGCCGGTACATACAGATATGGGAGCGCGGAACCCCCCTCAGGGTGACCGTCGTCGGCACCGCGCCGCCGTCCGGTCACCTCATGACTGAGGACGCGCAGACCAACACAGGCGTCTACGTCCGGATAAGTCGCGACAGGGATAAGGTCGAGCAGGATGTACGAGCTCGTCTCCTGCTCATCGTGGCCCTGGCCGTCGCCGCCCTTGCGGTGGCCGTGAGCTTGGCCGTCGTACAGTCCCGGCGATTGACGCTACCCCTGCAGGACCTGGCGAAGATCGCCGAACGGCTCGGCTCGGGCGACGCACGGCCGAGCAAACACCGCTACGGCATCCCCGAACTGGACCGGGTGGCGCAGGTGCTCGACCGCAGCGCGACCCGCATCTCCGACCTGCTCACCCGCGAGCGCGAGTTCGCCACCGACGCCTCCCATCAGCTCCGCACCCCCTTGACCGGTCTCACCATGCGCCTTGAGGAGATCGTGTCCGCAGCGGACGAGCCCGAAGTCGTACGAGAGGAGGGCGAGGCGGCGATCGTGCAGGCGGAGCGGCTCACCGCCGTGATCGACGAGCTGCTGGCCGCGGCCCGGCGCCAGCGACACGCCCAGGCCGAGCCGATAGCCGTCGACGAGGTCCTCATCCAGCAGATCAGGGAGTGGGATCCGGTGTTCAAGGGCGCCGGCCGCATCCTGCGGCTCGAAGGCGGGCGCGGCCTGAAGGCGCTGGCCACCACCGGCGGCTTCGGCCAGGTGATCGCCTCCCTGCTGGAGAACTCCCTGCGCCACGGCGGTGGCGCCGTCACCGTCACCACCACCAGCGGCGACAACTACGTGGTGATCGAGGTCTCGGACGAGGGCCCGGGGATCGCCGACGAGATAGCCCCCAAGATCTTCGAACGGAACGTCAGCGGCGGCGGGGGCACCGGCCTGGGGCTGACGCTCGCCCGCGCGCTGGCCGCGGCCGACGGC
>NZ_JBFAMX010000033.1:0-40984 GCF_040659615.1 Nonomuraea sp. NPDC049784 | reverse complement strand
TGCCATCGGTGACCTTGACGCCGATCCCGGTGTCCGGGGCGACCTTCTTCGTGCCGTCGGCAGGCGTGATCGACAGCTTGGCCACCGGACCCTGCCCCTGCTGCTTCTCAGGCGGCGTGTTGGAGCCGCCCGAGCTGCAGCCCGCGGCAAGAAGCAGCACCACCGTGAACGTGCTGACGAATATGGTCCCGCCATTCCGCATCGCCGATGCCTCCAGTCCCCCGACAAATGGGCGCATTTCAGGCTAGACAGCCCATTAATGATACAGAGAGCCCTATTCCCGTGACTGACGGTAATCATGCGGAGATGCCTAGATCAATGGTGATTTGATGTGAGATCCGCCCTGGACGACCGCGTGCCGCCGGAGGCGCCGGAGCCGGCCGACGCCGGCGCGGCGATGACGGCTTGGAGCAGGTCCTCGGCCGGGACCCCTTGGGGCACGTCGCGGCCGCCCTGGAGCGCGTCGGCCATCAGTCGTGCCAGGCGCTGTCCGCCGTCGCCGAGGCAGTACTCCACCAGGGCGGCGTTGTCGGCGGCCAGGCCGTCCAGCGTGCTGCCGCCCATCCAGCGAGTGCGGATGCCGTGGCCGGCAGAGAGGCTGTTTCGGGCATCTAAGTCCACCCCGCTGGCTGCGCTCACTCGATCGCGTGCACTTCAGGACAGCTTCGTCGCCGGCCGGCTACGCGTGGTCGGCGAGCTGATGCTGGATCCGTGCGGCAAGGGCGCACATTGGACTGGGCGTCGGCCGTGTCTTCGGAGTCGTTGTCGGCGGAGATCTGCGCCCACCGGTGCAACGTGTCCGCGATCAGCGCCCAGCGAGCTGACGGGGGTGGCATCGTCACCATCTGCCCGGGTGCGGCCATTCACGGAAGCCCTGTTCGTCGGCGGGCCAGTCCGGGATGCGGTCCCAGCCGATGCTCAGCAACTGTTCGATTGCCGCCCCGTCGTCTGCGACGGTGGCGTCGATGACGAGTCGGTCCTGCACGGGCAGCGTGAGGGTGACGATGCGGGCTCCATGTCGACCGTCCCTTCCCTCGACTCAGGCACGGTTCTCAGGACGGCGGGCTGCCGTACGGCATGCACGGAGCTGGTCCGCCGGAAGGTCGGCCGGGCGGTGTGCTTGGCCTTGCACCCGGACACGTACGTGATCAGGCCGGGCAGCAGCGGGATCGGGAGCGACTCCAGCCAGTCGGGCAGGAACGCGATGAGGCCGAGGTCGGCGTTGACCGACTGCAGGACAGCCAGGACGGCGAGCAGGCTGAGGTAGAAGCCTGCGGTGACCGCGGGGCATGCCTGCTGCTGACCCCGCTCCCAGCCGAGGGGCGACGATGTTCTCAAACATCAAAATCATGCTTGTATAACACCCCTTAGGTTTTACGTGTTGTTTGGGCTTAAAGAGGTAACTGTCAATATCTGGTGTGGGTATGTCTGCTTCCGTCCGAGTGCCTGCTGAATCCGAATGCCCGCCGAAATGGTGGGTGCCGGATTTCGGGCCCATCCATCCAATGAACGGAAACGAGAGAACGTGAATACTGAAAGTCGGCGGTCACGGACCCCACGCCATGGGCGGTTCGCGGCACTAGCTCTTACCGGCGCGGTCGCCGGTGTTATGTTCCTTCCGCTCGTCCAGGGGGTAGCCGGAGCGAGCGCGGGCTTCCCTGCCGTCCAGGCCGGCGGGCCACCGGCGCCGGCGCCGGCACCTGCGCCGCGCGTCTACGTCCACAAGGAGCGGTTCGTGCCCCCTCCGCCCCCCCGCCGGCACCGCGAGGACACCGACGTCCACGTCTTCAACCGCAACTTCAACTTCGGCCACCACAGGGACCGCTTCGATAATCGCAACTTCGAAAAGGAATTCGAGCGCTTCAAGTTCGACCGCAAGGACCACGACAACGACCACGACCTGTCAGATTGACACCATGCCAGCTGGCAGACCGATGCGGGTAGGCGAGAAAGAGGCGCTCGCACAGATGCCGGCCGCCTGCTGACGGGCTCCGAACGCAAAAACGGCCCGCCCCTCCCGGAGGAGGAGCGGGCCTTGCGATGACCTTATGTCAGCGCGTCCTTTACCGCTTTCTGCAACCCCGCCGCCACTACATCTCGGGGCTCCTCGCGTACCTGATCGTCGCGCAGAAGATAGAAGTCGGTGGGTGCGCTGGGTATTGTGCCGCGGACCCCGTAAAGCGACTGAGCGCTGCGGCAAATTCGGCTGCTGCTGGACACCCCGAACCCCATCAACTTCGGTGCCGAGCAGGACATCCCGTCCGCCGTCGTACCGCATGCCGTCGACCCGGAGTCGGCACAGCGACTCCGGGAGCTGAGCGCGCGACTGCCGGCGGCGGCCAGAGAATACAGATCACTTGATCAGAGGTTCCCGCCAGTACTGCGCCCTTGTTCCCCGCACCGCCGCCGGCCGGCGCGAATCACGCCAAGCCCATCTCACGGTCCCGATCGATCTTCCTTCCGTGCCGCCAAGATGATGAGCGCCGCGGAGATGACCCCGGAGAAGAACGGGGATGGCACAAGCAGGACGCCACCCAGCACACACCACGTCGCGACGCCCCAGCCGATTCCGGCGGGCACAGCCACCCCGCGCCCAGCGAGGTGCCATATCAGGCAGCCCAAGAGAATCAGGGGCACGGCGAAGCCTCGGACAGACCTGACGCCGCCTTCCCGGCTCACGGCGCTATCCGGCGCGTCCCTTCCGCGGGTGGACGCGGCGAGCCGGGCGCGTCGGGGCCGTGGATGATTCTTGGACAGGCGCTCAGCGCACTGACCCCCTGGGGCCGTCTGGGGTCTGCCCGGCCAGGTCCCGATGACTCAGGGGGGCGGCCCAGGAAAGGTCGAGGCGGGCGCGGAGTCGGCGAGACGCACGTCACATTCGTCTGGCTGTCACCTCTTGCCGGGCTGTTCCGTCAGTGGGGTGTAACAGCTAAGACGGCAAGGAGATCACCATGGACGCCCGTTTCAACTACTACGGCAACCCGGTCGCGACGAAGTTCCAGAAGTACATCAACTCCGCGGGCAAGGTCGTGGCGGACTCGACGCTGCCGGCCGCGACGCAGGAACTGGTGAAGATCCGCGCCAGCCAGATCAACGGCTGCGGCTTCTGCACCGACATGCACACCAAGGACGCCGCGCACGCCGGGGAAACCTCGACGCGCCTCAACCTGATCGCGGCCTGGCGGGAAGCGAAGGTCTTCACCGACGCCGAGCGGGCCGCCCTGGAACTGACCGAACAGGGCACGCGCATCGCCGACGCCGCCGGTGGCGTCACCGACGAGGCCTGGGCGAACGCCGCCAAGCACTACGACGAGGACCAGCTCGCCGCCCTGGTGTCCCTCATCGCCCTCATCAACACCTACAACCGCATGAACGTCATCATCCAGCAGCCCGCCGGCGACTACCAGCCCGGCCAGTGGGGGTAACCAGCGATCACCTCTGAAAGGCCTCGTCGAAGTCGACCCGGCCTTTCCCTGGCCCGACGTTCCGCATGATCATCGGGCACCAGTCCGCACCTGGTGAAGGGCCGACGAGCTGAGTACCTGACCCGGGGGGTCGGCGGCTGTCTCGCACGAGCACGCACGCCCTCGGGCCGGGACCAGCGTCGGACCGTCGCCGGACAGCGCCGTACGAGCATGCGGTTGGGTCAGGACTCGTCGGCGGGAAGGGTGAAGAGGCGGACGTAGACGGGGCGGGCGTCCGGAGGGGCGTCCTCGGCCCGGTGGCTGTACTTGAGCAGCAAGGCGACGTACTCGTCGTGGAACTCGTTCAGCTCCTCCTTCGTCATGCGAGCCAGGCCTCTCGAACCCTTCGCCCAGTCGGGGTCGGCGCGGTAGGCGGCCGGGAAGCGCTCCATGAGGGCGCGGTCCTCCTCGAACCCGATCCGGTGGAACTCTTCCAGGACCGCCCGATCCTCCGGGGCCAACTGCTCGGGGGCGGGGGCGCGCATGTCCCTGGGGATCCGGGCGCGGCGCCACCAGCGTTCGCGGCCTGACGAGCGTTCGGGAATCTCCTCGATGAACCCGTACTTCTCCAGCTGCCGCAGGTGGTAGCTCGTGGTGCCGGTCTTGGCGCCGAACAGGTCGCCCAGCGTGGTCGAGGTGGCGGGGCCGTGGATGTTGAGGTGGGTCAGCATGCGGCGGCGCATGGGATGGGCGAGGGCCTTGAGCCTGCCCGGGTCGTCGAGGATGAACGGCTCGTCGTCATCCCTCGTCTCGTCCTCCTTCATGAGGAGGAGCGTAGTCCTCAAGAACGATATCTGCAGACTCTTCTTTGCCGAGACTTCTCTGCAGAGTATGTTCGGCGGCATGCGGACAATTCTTGCGATCCTCGCCGCCAGTCTCTTGGCGGTCGGCCCCTCCGGCGGCTCCTTAGCGCTCGCCTCCTCCACCGGCCCCTCGGTGGCCGCCACCTCGTCAGCGTCCGGCTCCACGGCCGGGCTCGATGGGGCGCTGGACGTACCTGACGACCTGACGGCCGCTGAGGTGAGCTTCCGAGGCAGTGCCGGACTGGTGATGCACGGCAGCGTGGTCAGCCCGGTACGGGCACGGAGCGGGCGGGCCGGGGTTGTGCTGGTGCACGGGGCGGGTTCCGGAACGAAACGGGACAAGCTGCTGGGCGAGGCCGTGGCGTTCGCTCGCCAAGGACTGTCGGTGCTGATCTACGACAAGCGTTCCGAGGGGTACTCGCTGTTCCAGAGGTCGTACTCGCAGCTGGCCGACGACGCCCTGGGCGCCGTGGAGACACTGCGGCGGCAGCCGGGGATCGATCCGGCGAAGGTCGGGATCTGGGGGCTCAGCGAGGGTGGATGGGTGGCGCCGCTCGCGGCGTCGCGGTCCGGGAACATCGCGTTCGTGATCCTCGTGGGCGCCAATGCGCTGCATCCGCTGCGGCAGCAGACCTGGGCGGTGGCGGCCGGCTTGCGGAAGGCGGGGGTGCGCGGGTCCTTCGTCGACCGGGCCGAGCCCACGCTGTACCGGGTGATCGCGGATGGAGGGATGTTCCCCGAGCCCTACTACGATCCGGAGCCGGTCATCGCGAGCGTGCGGCAGCCCGTGCTCGGGATCTGGGGCGTACACGACCTTCTGACGCCTCCCCGGGAGACGCCTCCCATCTTCGCCAAGGCCTTGGAGCAGGGAGGGAACCGGCGGTACACGTTCCGGTTCTTCGCGGATGCCGATCATGCTGCTCATCGGACGCCTGATGGCGGCGTCACGCGGTTGCCCGAGCTCGCTCCTGGCTACGCGGAGCTGGTCGGCGGTTGGGTGGGAGCGGTGACCTCGGGGCGGGCGCCCGTGGCGCAGGTGACCGGGCCCGCTCCGGTCCAGGCGGACAACACGGTGGGGGTGCCGCCTGCCGAGTGGTGGGAGTCGGCAGGCGTTCAGGCGGCGGCGCTGGTGTTGTTCCTGGTGGCGTTCGGGGGGTATCCCGTGGTGGCCCTGGTGCGCCGGGTGCGACGACGGGGCGGCGTTCCGGCTGTCAAGGTGGCGCGGCTCGTGAGTGCCGGCGGGCTCGTGGTGGTCATTGGAGGGTTCGCCTATCTATTCTACGCGATCATGACCGGTGGGAAGCTGTCCTCGCCGGGACCCCTGGTGGCGGACAGGCCGCTCGTCTGGCTGGCGATCCAGGCTCTCGCGGTGGCGACCGTCGTCGGCACTGTCTTGACCTGCGTACGGTGGCGGCGGTCCGCTGCGCCTGGCGAGAGGGTACGGCTCGGGTTGCTGGTCGCGGGCGGCGTCGTGTTCGTTCCGTGGGCGTTGTACTGGGGGCTGCTCCTCCCCTGACTATCCATGGGTTGTATGTGGGGTGTTTGGGGCGGGCGGGGTTTGCGGGAGTTTATGCTGATGCGCGGATTCTGAACGGGG
Source organism: Nonomuraea sp. NPDC049784 (assembly GCF_040659615.1). Taxonomy (NCBI): domain Bacteria; kingdom Bacillati; phylum Actinomycetota; class Actinomycetes; order Streptosporangiales; family Streptosporangiaceae; genus Nonomuraea; species Nonomuraea sp. NPDC049784. The sequence continues at coordinate 35,120 of NZ_JBFAMX010000033.1, read as the reverse complement.
AGGCGCTGTGCAGACCAAGAAGGACCTCTATCAAGCACACCGCTTGATGCAGCAGAGGCTTGGCATGGCGCTCCTGCAAGCCGAGCCCGACGTCCCCGAGTCCCCCATGCGGCGCCAGAACGTGGCCACGTTCGGCGGGATCCTGATCGGGGTCCTGGTCATGGCGGTGTTCGGGATCTGGGGGCTGGTGCGGCCCGGGAACGCGACCAAGCTGACCGATCCGGGGCAGTTGCTGGTCGAGGAGGAGAGCGGGGCCAAGTTCATCTACAGCGAGAAGCAGCGTCGGCTGCTGCCCGTGGCGAACTACGTGTCGGCCAGGCTGGTGCTGGACGCCGGGCAGATCACGACCCGGAGCGTGAGCGCCGCCTCGCTGGCCGGGTACGCCCGGGGGCCGCTCATCGGGATCTCCGGGGCCCCTGACTCGCTGCCCGAGAGGACGAAGCTGGTCAAGGCGCCGTGGTCCGTGTGCGTGGTGGAAGGGCCCGACAATGTGGGCGGGCGCAAGCCGTACACGACCCTCGTAGGGGGGACGGACGTCGGCGGGCGGCCCGTGGGCGGTGACGCGATGGTGGTCTCCGACGGGCAGCAGAACTGGGTGATCTGGGGCAATCGCCGCATGCGGGTGAACGAGCAGGGCGTGCGGGCGCTCAACGCGCAGCCCAGGAAGGTGCCGGCGGCCTGGCTGAACGCGCTGCCGGCCGGCCATGACTTCAAGGGCCCGTACGTGGCGAACCGCGGCAAGAAGGTGCGAGCCAACGGCAAGGTCGCGGCGGTGGTGGGGCAGGTGTTCACGGTCGCGGCCATGCCGGGCACGGCGCAACGGTGGTACGTGCTGCTCAACGACGGCCTGGCGCCCATCTCCGCCGTCCAGGCCAGGCTGCTCCTGGAGGACCCGGCCAGCAAGGTGGCGTACGGGAGGCGCCCGGTACAGGCCATCCCGATCGACGCCGCGTCTGCCAACGCCTCGCCCTCGCGCCAGAACGTCATGGACACCACCCTGCCGACGACCATGCCCAGGGCGATCAACGTGTCCGGCTCGGTGCCGCTCTGCTCGGTGTATCCGAACACGGCGACCGGCTCGGTCGTGGCCACGGTGACGGTCGGGAGCAAGGTCGCGATTCCGACACCGTCGAGCTCGGGCGTGCAGGACCGCTTCGACCAGGTGCTGCTCCCGCCGGGCAGCGCCGTGGTGGCCGGGGTGCTGCCCGGCGAGGGCCAGCTCGGCGCGGTGGCGAGCACGCTGTCGCTGATCAGCGACCAGGGCGTGCGCTATCCGATCCCGTCGGCCGACGTGCTGGCGAAGCTCGGCTACGACCCCGCGGACATCGCGCCTGTGCCGTCGAGCATCATGCACGCGATCCCGCAGGGGCCGGCGCTGGACCCGGCCGCGGCCTGGGTGCCCCTGACCGTCGGCAGCCGGTAGACCCGGTCCGATGGGCGGATCCAGCGGCTAGAAGCCGATCTCCGGAATCAACGACGGCTGGTCCAGCCCGCTCGGGATATCCGACTGCGGGTCCTTGACGATGTCCGCCTTGGAGGGGTCCCAGATGGCGCTGGCCTGCACCAGGTTCGGCGTGCCGGTGGACGGCATGGCCTTCAGGAACGGCAGATCCTTGGTGAACTGGTTGAACGCCGTTCCCGCGAGCCCCAGGTAGAGGGTGATCTTCATGATGAGCTTCCAGTGCTTCTTGAAGATCTCCATCAGAGTCTTGTAGGCGTTCCTCGTCCACACGACGGCACTGGCCTCCGACGCTCCGCCCCACGGCGTGAAACGCACGACCGCCACCCACGCTGCTATCACCGTCAGGAGACCGGCGAAGATGTCACAGATCCACGCCAGGACGTGGAACGCGGTGGCCGAGCACTTGAGCGTGTCCCCGCAGGCGACGCGGTTGTTGTCGAGCTTTTCCAGCTCCCTGTCGAGCTCGTTGACCTTCTGCACGAACGACGAGTAGGCCCGACCGGCCCATTCGCTGTTCTCGCCGACCTCCTTGGTCATCCGCTTCAGCTCGCCGCGCAGATAGGCGAGGTCGCTGCCACCCCCCGTCGAGGGCGCCGGGACGAGCACGCCCAACGGCTGCTGCGTGGCCGTCGTGGCACCCGCCGCCATCGGCGGGTGCCACCCCTTGTTGTCGGCCTGTTGGATGTTGACCGGCGTCTTGTTGTTCCACTGCTCCGCCGCTCGGTGCTGCTCCGCGGGGTCCGCAATCAACAGGCTCATGAGCCCGAGGATGGGCAGCGCGTACGGCATGATGAGCGTTGCCGCCCCTGTGGCCGCCAAGGCGCTGTAGAACATCGCCTTGTCTTCTTCGTAAGCCACCTTGCTCGCCTAGTCCTCCCTGCCGAGCACCGCCGGCGTGATGTCCTCGTCCGTCTCCCAGACCGACTCGTCCTCGCCGGCGTGCGCACCGCGCTCGCGATCCTTCTCTTCCTGGCCGGTCCCGCCGCCCATCCCGGGCGTCATGGGATAGAGCGGCATCCCGGTGTTCAGCGCGCGGGCGATGCTCCCCGGCGCGCCCACACCTGACGCGCCGCCCGCGGCTCCGAGGCTGCCCTCCGGCATGCCGACCGACGTGCGCGGTATCGACATCGACGTGCGCGGGTCGATCCCCGTGGTGCCGGGGATCTGCGGCGTGGTCGAGGTCGGCAGGCTGGGGTTGAGGCCTTCCAGGTTGGTCTTGGGCGTCTGGTTGAGGTCGCTCAGGTCGGGGGTCTTGACATCCGGCTGCTTGATGTCGGGTTGATCAATGTTGGGTTGATCAATGTTGGGCTGGTCGACGTTGGGTTGATCGATGTTGGGCTGGTCGATGTTGGGCTGCGGGATGTCCGGATTTCCCAGGTCGTCCGTCGAAGGCTTGTCGATCTTCAGGTCATCGGGGTTGATGCCGCTCTTGGGCAGGTCGCCCAGGCCCTTGGGCAGGCCGCCCGCGCCCAAGCCCTTGGGCAGGCCGCCCCCGGGGACCGTGGGCAGGCCGCCGCCCTTGTCCTTGGCCTTGCTGGCCTCCTCGGCCTCCCGGGTGTTGGTGGCCGCGTCGGCGAGCGCCTGCTTCCATGAATCCAGCACCTCCTTGGCCTGCGACAACGCCTCGGCGGCGTTGTCGCGGACCGAGCGGTGCGCCACGTTGAGCCCGCCGCCGATCACGCCGAAGGTGAGCTGGTGCATGTCGATGGCCCGGGTCTTCTGACTCATTGAGGTCAGGTCGTCGCCGTAGCTGCCCACGTTCTTCCCCAGCGTCGTGACGCTGGAGTGCTTCATCGCGAAGCCGGGATCCTTGGAATGCGGGTCGACGGTCGTGTTACCGAGCCCGCTGAGGAGATTCGAGTAGGGATTGCTGCCGTCGGTCACGTGCCCCCCTTGTCACGATCGCCCCATAGGTTACGACAGCCGCATAGGTGCCGTACAGGCAGATACGGACGGTTACTACTCGCCAGGAACAGAGGCCCAAACAGGTACATTCTGTCAATACACCTACGATCCGCCCCGATGATATGGAAAATTAACGCGATCACATGCGACGCTAGTGGTGGATGTTCACTAATGTGACCAAACAGGCCGACTTCAGTAGTCCGCTGGAGTCAGCCGACCAGCAAGGGAGGGAGACCCTGTGGGGGCACAACCGCAGACTCAAGTAAGTGAAGCCGATCTCAAGGCCGCGATCACCCTCATCGAGGACGCCGCCGAGCGCCTGCGCGGTATCCAGTTGAACCTCGACCAGGCCGGCATCTCGCTCAAGCACCACTGGGTCGGCCAGTCGGAGGCCGCGTTCGACGCCGTCCACAAGAAGTGGCACGAGCGGATGGACGTCATCCTCGGCAGCCTGCGCCGCTTGGCGGAGAACATCGGGACGAGCAACACGAACTACGCCTCGTTCAACCAGGAGCGCACCGAGGCGATCAACCAGATCGCCAACCTGATCAACGCCGCACCGCTGTCGCGTTGACCAGCACCCCTTCGGTGACGAGGACCAACTAGCAGCACAGGAGGCCGCGATGCCCGCAGAAGACATTTTCGATATCACAAAGGTCAACTACGCCGGCCTCGGCGAGGGTGAGGACGCCTTCGCCAGGGCGTTCAACGACATGGTCACGACCCTGGACAACCTGGAGCGGGACCTGCTGGCCAAGAGCGCGATCTGGCAGGGCCAGACCAAGACCGTCTTCGACGAGGTCAGGCAGCTCTGGGAGCGCGAGGCCAACGACATGTCCCAGTTCATCGACCTGATGAAGAAGAACATCAACATCACGAACATGAACATGCAGCAGGTCGAGAAGGTCAACTCCCAGATCTTCGACGGCAAGTAAGGCGTAGCGCGGGGGCTGACACCAGAGGGGGAACATGGGCAGCGACAACGGTGGAGTCGAGCTCAGCCGGAGAGCGATCAAGGCGGCCAAGGCGGACCTTGAGGAGGCGCTCGCCATGCTGGACCCTGACAACAAGGTCGGCAAGGCGGGCGGCCACGGCGCCGTGAAGGCCATCTTCACGGACTCCGGCCCGGCCATCCAGCTCAGCAGCGACTACGACGCCCTGGGCGGGTTCTGGCCGGCGGCCCTGGGCTTCCGGCAGAGCACCACCAACGCCGTCACCGCCGTCACCGGGACCTACTCGAACATCAGCGGTCAGGTGGCGAACGTCATCGGCCTGCTCGAGCAGGCGTTGAAGAACTACGACGGCGTCGAGGTGGACAGCGAAGGCCGCTCGAAGCAGGTGCAGGTCTGATGGCCGAGTATCAGGCGGCCATCAGGGGCCACATCGGCAGCATCGAGTTCGAGGGCGCGACGCTCGATCTGCTCCGGGACACGCTGGCCAAGAACAATCCCCAGCTCATCGGCCAGGCCGCGGGCGAGTTCCTCGAGGCCAAGGTACGGCTCGACCACCTCGTCGAGGTGGTCGACAAGCACCTGCGAGAGCTGGACAAGCACTGGACCGGGGGCGAGGACGCCAAGACCGTCAAGACGCAGTTGCGAAAGCTGCGGGACGCGGCGGCGGACATCTCGACCGCGATCAGCGACCAGCCCGTCGATCCGAAGAATCCCCCGAAGAACCCGCACGGTGTCGCCCCCGCCCTCATCGTTCACGCCCGGACGTTGGCGGTGGCCAAGGGAGACGTGCCCGACAACCCCGGCAGCGACATCGACTTCGGAGAGGCCGCCGTCACGGGCGGCATAGCCGGGGCCGCCATCGGCTCCTTCTTCGGTGGGGTGGGAGCCGTGCCGGGTGTGGTGATCGGTGCCGGCGTGGGCCTCCTCGTCGGCGGCATCACCCGCTTCATCAGCGACATCCCGTTCGTGAACCTCTGGGGCGACTCCAAGGAGGAGAAGGACCGGAAGAAGGCGGCCGAGGCCATCAAGCTGCTGAGCCAGGACACCAAGCTCAACAACGAGGTGTTCCCGCCCCAGCTCAGGACCGATATCCCTCAATTCACCACGCTCTCGCCGAAAATTCCCACCGACCCGTTCAGCGGAAAAAATGGGATAAACAGCAATATTCCGGACGGCCTCAATCAGCCGTACGACCCCACGCGCGACCTCAATGATCTGAACCAGGATGGCCTGCAGGACCCCAGCCAGCACCAGATCCCCGGCCTCGACACCACGGGCAACCCGGTCAGCACGTTCCCCAACGGCACGGACGGGATCGGGGGCACGGGAATCGGGAACGGCCAGAACGGGACCGGAGCGGACGGCCAGGGCGGCAACATCCCCGGCCTGAACGACCCCTCCGCCACGAACGCGAACCTGAACCCGAACGGCTCCAACACCGGCGGCCCGAGGACGTCCCTGGCCGGGATCAACGATCCGTCCCTGTCCACCCCGTCCACCAGCTTGCCCACCACTGGCATCGGCAGTCCGTACGGCGGGTCGGGCGTGGGAGGAAGCGGCTTCGGCGCCGGCGCGGGCAACGGCGTGAACGCGGCTAGCCTGCGCGGCCTGGGCAACGGGTCCATGTTCCCGGCGGTCCCACTGTCCGGCGGCCGGGGCGGTGGCGAGGAGGAGAAGGAGAACGAGCGGACCACGTTTCTCCTGGAGGACGAGGACCTCTTCAGAAGCGACGTGACGACGACGAACCACCTGATCAACGGTGACTCGAAAGGCAAGGCATGAGCGCCCCGAGCAAAGACCCGTCGGATCACGGTCTCAAGCTCGCCAAGGACTTCCCCGGCCTCGGTGAGGGCGACAACCGCGGGCCGTACGTCGACCACGCGGCGGTCAGAGAGGTCATCTCGCAGCTGCGCAAAGACCTCGGCGGCGTGCACGGCAACCCTCGGCCGTCGATGAGCGCCACTTGGAGCGGCCCTGGCACGCTCGGCGAGGTCCAGGGAATCGGGAACGTCGGGCCGGAGGCGACCGGCAAGTGGGAAGTCGCCAGCAACTTCGGTGGCAACTTCGAATCGGCGTACAAGGTGTTCGGCGAGAGCTACAGCCAGCTCGTCGACTACATCGAGGAGTGGGCCTCCGCAGTCGAGCGGGCCATCGCCAACTACGAAAAAGGGCACACGGACAGCAGTGCGACATGACTGCAGGGATGGCGTAGATGGGTAACGAGTGGAAGCCGATCAAGGTCCATGACAGCCTCGGCAACCCCAAGCCCGGCATCTTCGTCACCAGGGCCACGGTCGTCTCCTATCTACAGGACACCGACCCGGACCGCATCGAGAGCGCCGGCAACAGTTACGTCAAGGCGGCCGGACTGGTCCACGGCAAGGACGGCCTCGAGGGCAGGATCTTGACGGCCGCCGAGGGTCTCGCCGCGGTCTGGCGCGGCTCGGGGGCCACCACGGCGCTGGAGGCGCTGCGGCTGCTGCACGCGAGCGCCGCCGCGCTCGGCGACGCCATGGAGAAGACCGGCAAGCCGATGGTCGAGTACGCCCAGCAGCTCCGGACGTCGAAGACGACGATGCCCGCGGGCGACGCCAGCGATCGCAAGACCAACGTCGACAACGAGCCCACGACGAGCACCACCGCTCCCCAACCGAACTTCCAAGTACCGAGCCTCCAAGCACAGCTCGCGGACATGGCGGCCCGGGGACACCTGGAGCAGCTGAACAACAAGATAATCGAGCTGAACGGGCAGATGGCCGACGGCCTGGCCTTCCAGCTGCCCAAGATCGCCCCCATGGTGGTGGACACCCAGAAGGCGCCGCACATCGACCCCGGCAGCGGCACCAAGACGCCGTCGGGCCAGACGAAGTACTGGAACGGCGACGGCACGGGCGACGGCTCCTCCGGTTCGAAGGGTTCGGACGGCTCCGGCGACCAGAAGGGCTCCGACGGCAAGGACGACCAGGATCCCGGCAAGAGCCAGGACCCGGGGCAGGACCAGGGCCAGGACGACCCGGGCAAGGGCCAGGACGACCCGTCCACGGGAAACCAGGACCCGGCCGATCCCGAGCAGCCCGGCGGCGACAACCCGTCGCAGAAGCCCGGCGACCAGGACCAGAGCGTGCCTCCGGTGATCGGCGCCGACAGCCCGAAGACCCAGCTCGCCGACGCCGGCAACCCGCCTCTCACCACCACCCCGCCGACCACGGGTTATCCGCAGGCCACACCCAACCTGCTCACCCACACACCGACCACCCAGATGCCGACGAGCACCCCGTTCCCCGGGGTCCCCGGACAGGGCGGCTCAGGCGGCACTTGGTACGGCACGGGCGGCGCTGGGTCAGGGGCCGCTCCGGCGGTGCTCCGTGGCGGCCCGGGGACCACGGGCTCGGGGCTCATGGCGTACCCGCCGGGCGGCATGGGCGTGGGCGGCAACCAGAGCAGCGAGCGCGACCGCGAGATCTACGACCCCGAAGGGGACGTCTGGTCCCCCGCGCATCAGATCAGCCCCGACCGCATCGGCTGACGGAACCCAACCAAAAGGCCCGGCCCACTTCGTGTGGACCGGGCCTTCGCGCGCTCTCAGCCCTCCATGCGCTGCCGAATCCTGTCCAGCTCCCCCATGAGGTCCTCGTACGTGCGGTTGTAGGCCGTCTCGGCCTGCCGTAGCACTTGCATGCCTCCCTCGGGGTCCTGGGCGAAGCGCATGGGATTGTTCTCCTCGCCGAAGACGGCGCCCATCTCCTCGGATACGCGTCGCTGCAGGTCAGCAGTGGCCTCCGCGATGACGGCCTTGATGCGTTCGGCCAGTTCGCCGGAATTGAGGCGCATGGCCTTGGGGTGCAGGATGAGCTCCTTGAGCCCCGCGCTGCCGCACTCGGCCGTGACGAGCCCGTCCGGGTCCTGGGCGTGGCCCGTCAGCTCCTGCAGGACCTTCTGGAACTCGCCGGCCCGTGCCATCTGCTGGTCGGCGTTCCTGAGGAACCTGTCGATGTCCAGCGCCCCGAAGTCCCCCTCGGTCATCCCTCACACCCCACAAGCCACAGAAGCCTCTTTTCCGGCAAGCCTATCCTCAGGGCTGGGAAGTCTCCCGCTTCGGCTCGATCCAGTCGAAGTCCTGATAGCGCGGGGGCAGGCCGGAGTTCTTGGCGGGCTCCGCGAAGGAGGGATACTTGCTGGCGTCGATCTCGATCGACTTGAAGTTGATCGCGGCGTCGCCGGCCGGCGTGATGTAGCTCCACTGGTGGTTCCTCTTCACCATGGTCGCCAGCACCTCGCCGCCCTCCTTCAGGGTGCTGGCCATCGAGGTGGCCAGCACCAGCGTGGCGATGTTGACCTCGGCCGTGATGTACTTCTCCATCAACACCCCCCACACCGCGCTTTGTGGCACCCGCTGCAGCGCCTTGGCGACGACGAGCACGCCGAGCGCGGTGAGCGCCGTGCGCATGACCCAGGTCCAGAAGCTCCGGTAGGCCGCCGCGACCTCGTCGAGCGAGCTGCCGCCCGTATTCAGGACATTGCGCAGCACCTCGGACTCGCGCTGGAAGGTCCAGAGCACCCGGTCGAACTCATCGCGGTCCATCGCGATCCAGCCGTCTTTGGCCGTGTCCCGGAGCTGCGGGAGCAGGTTCTTCATGCCGCCGTCGAGCCGTTGGGCCATGGCGCTCTGCCAGACGCTGACCGCCTGGGCCATGCCCGGCTCGTTGGCGAGCATCCCACCGCAGATGGCGACGGCGGGAGTCAGGCCCAGGGCGAGCCTGCCCGTCCTCTTCAGCAACTTGAGCGCCTTCTCCCCCAGCGACGGCCCGGCCGGGCGCGCCGCGTTGAACTCCGGAGCCGGACCGAACCTACCTGCGCCCATGTTCGCGCGCGGGGCGCCATTGGCGGCGTAGCCCTGGGGGGTAGGGGGGCCTGCGGGCTGGTTGGGGTAGGCGTAGGGGTTGCCGGGAACGGGCCTGGGCTGCGTATACGGCTGGTACGGGCCCGTCGTCGGGCTGGTGGGCGTCGTGCTGTAAGGGTTCGGGGTGGCGTACGGGTTGGAGTAGGGATTGGCGGGCACCGGCTGGGCGGGCGCCGGAGCCCGGGCGTGCGCCCAGGGATCCGGGGCGCCCGGCTGCGCCGGCGCGCCGTAGGCAGCCGGTTGCGCCGGCGTGGCGTAGGGATTGCCAGGCGGTGCCGGGGTGGCCGGCGGGGTTCGGGTGTGCGCCCAGGGATCCGGGGCGGCGGGCCCGGGGTCAGGGGTGCTCATCAGCTGCGGTACTTCACGATGCTGGCCTCCTCGGCCGCCCGCCAGTTACGCCTGGCCCGTTCCAGGGACACCGACCAGCTCTGCACGGCGTTCTCCATTTCGGTGAACGTGGTGTCCGCCCAGCGGCGAAACTCCTCGTACGCGCCGCCGATCATCACGCCGCCGATCGCCCCGAAGCCGATCCCCTCCACGGCCGTGAGCTTCAGGAGCCCGTGAATGAACTCCACGTCCGGATGCAGCTCCTCGTCGACACGCTTCCGCGTGTGCGCGATGGTGGACGAGGTGACGTAGATCTCCTGTCGCGCGTTCTGCTGGTTATTCGCCACAAAACATGATTGTTGTCCAAATTTCCCGATCAATGGACTGGATTGCGGCGATCTTCATGATTGGTTCAACAGCGCGCCAGCCGGAGATCGCCTTCGGTTAACCGGCCGCCGATGGCGTGGCGTGTCATGGACTACACCGGGGATGACGTGGACAAACTCCTGCGGGACAACGAGCGCGAGCTCACGCGCCTGGCCGCAGCCGCCGCCGAACTGCAGCTGATCACCGGCAAGGGCGAGAGCCGCAGTGGCCTGACCACCGCGGTCGTGAACGCCGACGGCACGCTCCAGAGTGTGGACTTCTCGCCGCGCGTGCTGCGCCTGGACATCAGAGCCCTGGCCGAAGAGGTCGTCCAGGCGGTGCGCCAGGCGCAGGAGGATCAGGGGCGCCAGGCCCAGGAGTTGCTGGCCGTGCCGCAGTCGCAGATCATCGGGCTGGAGGAGATCCAGCAGCAGTTCGCCGAATTCCAGGACATGTTCGGCGCGGAAACGGCCGAGCGGAACGACCGGCTCCGACGTCTTCGCGAACGGGACCCGCGCGACGGCTGACCGGCGCTACGGCTGGCCCGGCGAGGCGGCCCGCCGGCCGGGCCGCCTCGCCGGAGGTCCGGGGTGCGGCGGTCAGCCCGCCAGGCCGCGGATCCACGTGTAGACGTCGAGGACGCCGAGCGCCAGCGGGAAGAGCGCGATCAGCAGGATGACGTCCACCACCTCGCCCGCGCGCCCCCAGAACGGCGAGAGCCGCCCGGACGGCAGCCACAGGCCGAGCCCGACGACCAGCATCGCCAGCCAGAGCACGGCCATCACCACGGCCGCGGCGGCCACCGTGCCCGCGCCCGCGCTCAGCTCGATCCCCACCGCGATCAGACCGCTCAGGCCGGTGCCCAGCAGCCAGAGCCGCTGGCCGAGGCCGTGGAAGACGCGGGCGCGCAGCAGCAGCACCAGCGAGAGCACGACGGTCATCGAGACCGCCATCCAGGTCGGCGTGGTGGCCAGGAAGAGCATCGCCCCGATGGCGGTGAGCACGATCCCGACGACCATGCCCGTGGCGTACCGGCGGGCCTGCGCGGTGCGGCCCAGGACGCCCTCGCTGTCCAGCCGCTGGTTGTCGGCCCGCAGTTCCTCGGCGTTGGTGGGCAGAGCGGGCAGCGGCACCCTGGCGATCCTGAACGACAGTGTGGGGATCAGCGGGCTGAACGCGATCAGGATCGTGACCGTCATCGACGCCACGCCCGCGGGGGGCAGGCCGAACACCATGACCACGCCGGAGGCGATCGCCCCCGCCACCGCCGCGATGGCCGTGCCGAGGAAACCCGCCACCCCGTCGGCGACCACGGTGCCGCCGATGGTCGCCACCAGCGCCGTACAGGTCAGTGCGGCCAGCAGGTGCGGTGCGCCGAGCCCGGTCAGGGTGGAGCCGCTGACGAGCCCGTACAGCCCCGCCAGGAACGCGTAGGGCAGCGCCGCATAGCCGATCAGCGCGCCCGCGGAGGAGTCGCCGACGGCTCTCGACAGGGCCGCGCTCACGCCGACCAGCAGCAGCGCGAGCATGCCCGCGACCACGGCCACGCCCAGCGGCGCGCTCCCGGACAGCACCAGCGCGGGAGCTCCGAGCGCGAGCATGATGGCCGCAGCGCCCGCTCCCATGGCGCGAGTGTGGCGGGCCTCCCATTTGCCCGAGCTGTCCTTGACGCCGGTGGCCACCACGTCGGCCACGTCGTCGAAGAGCGCGGGCGGCAGTGTGAGCTCGCGCGGCCGCAGGTAGAGCAGCTCGCCGTCCAGCACGCCCAGCGACGCGAGCGTCTGCCCGAGGTCGAACGGGGCGCCCCCGAGCCGCTGGAGCACCCAGCCGGGCGGGCCGGCCGCGTCGCCGCCCGCCTCACCGACCGCACGCAGCAGCCCGGGCAGCACGTGCGGCAGCGGGATGTCGGCAGGCAGCGCCAGATCGACCCGGCGGCGCGGGGCGACGATCGTGACGTGGCACAACGGCGCCAGCGGTGCGCGCACCTGCGGCTGAGCGCCTGGTTGCATCGGCGGCCCAGGCGGCCCAGGCGGCATTGGCCGCATGGGTTGCATCGGCTGGTGGGCGAGCGAGGTCACGGCCACTCCAGGTCTGACTGACTAAATCCGATATGCCGAACATATAGGGATGATGTGTCTGGTAAGAAAGTGTTCCAGGTGACAGGAGGGTTGTCCCGTCAGTGAGCATTGTTGTCGTCCGGCGCCCCGAGCGCCGTCCCAGCCCCCAACCACCGCGCGGGGAGATCTTGCTGGAGTCTCCGCCGGAGATCCCCGAGGTGCAGCCCGCCGGGCTGGGTGGCGTCCTCATGTACGTCCCGATGCTGGCGGGCGGTGCGGCCATGGGGCTGATGTTCACCGCCGGCGGCAACTCCAACCCCATCATGTACGTGGCCAGCGGCCTGTTCGCGGTCTCGATGCTGGGCATGACGGCCGGCCAGTTCGGCCGCAACGCGGGTGAGCGCAAGAACCGGCTCAACGGCCTGCGCCGCGACTACTTCCGCTACCTCTCCCAGATCCGCAAGCGCGTCCGCAAGGCCGCCATCCAGCAGCGCGAGGCTCTGGAGTGGAGCGGCCCGGCCCCCGAGACGCTCTGGTGGGTGGCCATGGGGCCGCGCCTGTGGGAGCGCAGGCCCCGCGACGACGACTTCGGCACGGTACGGCTGGGCACGGGCGTGCAGAAACTGGCCGTCCAGCTCATCCCGCCCGACTCCAAGCCGGTCGAGGACCTCGACGCGCTGACGGCGGGCGCGCTACGCAGGTTCGTGCGGGCGCACTCCACGGTGTCGGAGCTGCCCGTGGCGGTCGCGCTCAACTCCTTCGCGCGGATCCAGCTCACCGGGGACCCGCGGGCCGTACGCGGCCTGGTACGGGCGATGATCGCCCAGCTCGTCACCTTCCACTCCCCCGACGACATGCGGGTTCTGGTGTGCGCGAGCAAGGAGTGGATGCCCCACTGGGACTGGGTCAAATGGTTGCCGCACGCGCTGCATCCCGAGGAGATGGACGCGGCCGGTCACGTGCGGCTCATGGGTGAGAACATGGGCCAGCTCGACCAGCTCGTGGGCGACGAGCTGAAGGAGCGGGCCAGATTCCGTCCGGGCACGGCGGCCGACGCGCTGCCGTACCACGTGGTGATCGTGGACGGCGGGCACGTGCCGCACGACTCCCAGCTCGGCTCCGACGCCATCCAGGGCGTCACGGTGATCGACCTGTCAGGGGCGACGGGGCCGATCGAGGAGGCCAGCACGCTGCGGCTGGAGATCCTGCCCGATGGGTTCCACATGGTGAAGATCGACCACGCGGGCAAGCGGTCCACCACCCGGCTGGGTGATCCCGACAAGCTGGACTACGCGCGCGCGGAGGGCCTGGCCAGGCAGCTCGCGCCGCTACGGGCCTCGGCGGGCTCCGGCGGCGAGTCGCAGGACGTGCTCGGCACCAACACCACGCTCACCGACCTGCTCGGCGTGGGAGACCCGGCCAGGCTCTCACCCGTGGTCACGTGGCAGCCCAGGGCCGGCCGCAACAGGCTGCGCGTGCCCATCGGCATGGGCGCCGACGGCCGGGTCGTCGAGCTGGACATCAAGGAGTCCGCGCAGGGCGGGATGGGCCCGCACGGGCTGGTCATCGGCGCGACCGGCTCGGGTAAGTCGGAGCTGCTGCGCACGCTCGTGCTGGGCCTGGCGATCACCCACTCCTCCGAGATCCTCAACTTCGTGCTGGTCGACTTCAAGGGCGGCGCGACGTTCCTCGGCCTGGAGGACCTCTCCCACGTCTCCGCCGTCATCACCAACCTGGAGGACGAGCTCCCCCTGGTCGACCGCATGCACGACGCCCTGCACGGCGAGATGGTGCGCAGGCAGGAGCTGCTGCGCGCAGCGGGCAACTACGCCTCGCTGCGCGACTACGAGCGGGCCCGCGAGCAGGGCGCCGACCTGCGGCCGATGCCGACGCTCTTCATCGTGCTGGACGAGTTCAGCGAGCTGCTGTCGGCCAAGCCCGAGTTCATCGACCTGTTCGTGATGATCGGCCGCCTGGGCCGCTCGCTCGGCGTGCACCTGCTGCTGGCCTCCCAGCGGCTGGAGGAGGGACGGCTGCGCGGCCTGGACACCCACCTGTCCTACCGGATCGGCCTGCGGACGTTCTCCGCCATGGAGAGCCGGGTCGTGCTGGGCGTTGCGGACGCGTACGAGCTGCCGTCGGCGCCGGGCAACGGCTACCTGAAGTTCGACACGACCGGCATGACCAGGTTCAAGGCCGCCTACGTCTCCGGCGCCCACCTCGACGACCCCGCGCAGGCGGTCGCCGCCGACGGCACAGCGGCGATCCGCGAGGTCGTCGAGTACGGCCCCACCTACATGCCGCTGCCCGAGATCACCACTCCCGTCCAGGTGGCGACGGAGCAGGAGGAGGACGAGCCCGCGGGCGGCAACCAGCGCAGCCTGCTCGACGTCGTGGTCGGCCAGCTGTCCGGGCACGGCCCCGCGGCGCACCGCATCTGGCTGCCGCCGCTGGCCGAGCCGCCTACTCTGGCGCACCTGCTTCCCCCGCTCTCGGTCACCCCCGAACACGGCCTGACAACCGCGGGCTGGCAGGGCAGGGGCAAGCTGCACGCCGTCATCGGGATCATTGACAAGCCGTTCGAGCAGCGTCGCGACCCGTTCTGGCTGGATGTGTCCGGCGCCGCCGGACACATCGGCGTGGCGGGCGGCACGCAGAGCGGCAAGAGCACCGTCGTGCGCACCATCGTGGGAAGCATGGCGCTCATGCACACGCCGCGCGAAGTCCAGTTCTACTGCCTCGACTTCGGCGGTGGCGCGCTCGCCTCGCTCGAAGGTCTCCCGCACGTGGGCGGTGTGGCCACCCGCCTCGACGCCGACCGGGTACGCCGTACGGTGGCCGAGATCGGCGCCATCCTGGAGCAGCGCGAGCGGGACTTCGGCGAGCACGGCATCGAGTCGATGGCCACCTACCGGCGGATGCGCGAGGAGGGCACGATCGAGGGCGACGGCTGGGGCGACGTGTTCCTGGTCGTGGACGGCTGGCTGACGCTCAGGCAGGAGTTCGACTCGCTGGAGCCGACCATCACCGACATCGCGGCTCGCGGGCTCGGTTACGGCATCCACCTGATCGCCGCGACCAACAAGTGGTCGGAGTTCCGGCCGAGCATCCGCGACCTGCTCGGCACCAAGATCGAGCTCAAGCTGGGCGACGCCTACGAGTCGGAGGTCAGCAGGAAGAAGGCGCTCGCCGTGCCGGAAGGGGCGCCGGGCAGGGGGCTGACGAAGGACGGGGCCCACTTCCTGACCGCGCTGCCCAGGATCGACGGGGTGCAGAACGCGTCGGACCTGGCGGGCGGAGCGCGCGGGCTGGTGCAGGCCGTACGGGACTCTTGGCAGGGGCCGCCGGCACCGCGGGTCAGGCTGCTGCCCGCCGTCCTGCCCGTGTCCGCGCTGCCGGACGACCGGGAGCGGATCCCGATCGGCATCGACGAGGCGGCGCTGGCGCCCGTGGCCCTCGACTTCGACGCCGACCCGCACTTCGTGATCTTCGGCGAGAACGAGAGCGGCAAGTCGAACCTGCTGCGGCTCATCGCCGAGGGGCTGGTGCAGCGGAAGCAGCCCAGCGAGGCCATGATGATTGTGATCGACTACCGCAGAGCGCTGCTCGACTCGGCGGCGACCGCCCACCGCATCGGCTACGCCGCCTCCAGCGCGGCCGCCACCGAGCTGATCAACGACGCCAAGGGCGCCCTGCTGAGCCGCCTGCCCCCGGCCAACCTGTCGTCCGAGCAGCTCCGTGACCGCAGCTGGTGGCAGGGCTCCGACCTGTACATCGTCGTCGACGACTACGATCTGGTCGCGACCTCGTCCAACCCGCTGCTGCCGCTGGTGGACCTGCTGCCGCAGGCCCGCGACATCGGACTGCACGTCGTGCTGGCCCGCCAGATGGGCGGCGCGGGCCGCGCCATGTTCGACCCGGTCATCCAGCGCATGAAGGACATGGCCACACCGGCGCTGCTGATGTCCGGCAACAAGGACGAGGGCTACCTGTTCGGCAACGTACGGCCACAGACGCTGCCGCCCGGCCGCGGCTTCCTGGTCGACCGGCGCTTCGGGGCGCGCCTGACGCAGACGGCATACCTGGACGCGGACCACACACGGGGAGAATGATGGCGGATCTCGAGATTCACCTCTCAACACTGGACAAGTGCCGCACAGCCATCCACAAGGCCGCCGGCCAGTACGAGACCACGCTGCACGAACGCAATCCGGGGGCGCTCACCTACGACGACAAGGGTGAGCCGCGCAACAACCGCACCCCGGTCAGCGCGGACACCTTCGGTCACCTGGACAACTCCGGCGCGCTTGCCACGGCCGCGAACGGCGTCTGGACCGCGTTGATCGGCGAGATGGACCAGGCCCGCAGGAAGCTCAACGACGTCGAGCGGGGGCTGAGCAACGTGGAGGAGAACATCCGCAAGGCACACAAGGCGACCTCATGAGCGTCGCAGACCTGCCCGGAGGCCCCGACCTCGAAAAGATGCTGCAGCAGGTGACCGGCGACCCCGGCGCGATCGACAAGCTCGCCACCGCCTGGCGCGCCGTGTCAGGCGACATCAACGAGTTCGCGGGCGGGCTGGGAGCCGCGGTGCAGGCGGTGGACAACGCCTGGAAAGGCAGCTCCGCCGACCAGTTCGACGCCTATATGCGCAAATACGGGTCCGCGGCTGAGGACCTGAACCTGGCGATGTCCAACTCCGCCTCCTCTCTCGACGCCGCCGCCTCCGCGCTGCGCACCTCGCACACCGAGATCAGCTCCATCTGCCGGGACCTGCGCACCAACGCCGACAACTACAAGACCAAGTACAAGTCCGAGCACCCCAACGCCACAGAAGCCGATATGAAGCCGGAACTGGAGAGGCTGGTCAACCAGGCGAAGACCGAGGCCCAGAAATGGGTGAACTCGGCGAACGAGAAGGTCGGCAAGGCCAAGGACGACATCAACGGGTTCCTGAACGGGCGCGGGCTCACTTTTCATGCCATTCCCGAGGTGTCCACACAGGAGTTCACACCGACGCCCGGGAAGAAGATCGACTGGAAGCCGGATCCCACCTACCAGCAGCGCACCACCCTGCAGAGCGGCGGGCGCGGGCCCGGCGGCGGCCCGACCGGCTTCGGGGGCTACGGCCCCAGCGGCCCGCCGCCCGCGGGCGGCGGGCCCGCGCCGACGGGCCAGGTCAAGGACTGGATCGAGCAGGCCATCGCGATCCTGGAGAAGAACGGCGTGCCGGCCTCCAAGATGAACGCCAGCGACATCTGGATGATCATCAAGCACGAGTCCGGCGGGAATCCCAACGCCATCAACAACTGGGACTCCAACGCGGCCAAGGGCACGCCGTCCAAGGGCCTCATGCAGACCATCGACCCGACGTTCAACTCGTACTCGCTGGACGGGCACAAGAACATCTACAACCCGGTGGACAACATCATCGCCGGTGTCCGGTACGCGATCTCGCGCTACGGCTCGGTGTCGAACGTGCCCGGCGTGGTCAACACCAAGCGCGGCGTGGGCTACGTCGGCTACTGACAGGCTTGTGGGCCCGGATCTCGTGATCCGGGCCCACAGGGCTCAGCTGCCGCAGCTGCCCCAGCCGGAGGTGATGTTCACGCTGTCGACGCTGCCGGAGTACCGCACGCACTTACCCCTGGCGGGCAGCTTGACCGGCCCGGCGTAGTAATCGTAGTTGCCGCGGTCCGTCTGGCCGCCGCCGCCCTGGACCTCCAGCGTCGCGCTGACCGGGGTCTTCTTGCCGATGTTCGTGGTCTTGATGGTGACCACGCAGTTCTGGCCTGTGCTGTTGTTCCAGAGCTGGTACGTCGTTCCGCCGCCGAACGGGGTGGACCGCTGGACCGTGAAGCCCGCGCCGCACACCTGGGTGGGCGTGTACGGATTCGTGGTCTGCGTCGGGGTCGGCGTGGCCGTCGTCTTCGTGGGGGTGGGCTTGGCCGTCGTCTTCGTCGGCGTCGGCTTTGCCGTGGTCTTCGTCGGCGTCGGCTTTGCCGTGGTCGGCGTCGGCGTCGGGGTCGTCCAGGTGGGAGTCGGGGTCGGGGTCGGCTCCGGGGTCCGCGTGGGCTCCTCAGTCGGCGTCGGCGTCGGCGTCGGCGTAGGCTCCACCGTCTTGGTGACGGTCGCCGTCGGCCGGCCGTGCTCCTTCTTGCTGGGAGTGGGCGTCGACTCGGCCGTCGTGGTCGTGGTCGCGGCCGGCGGCTGCGAGGCGGTGGGGATCGCGACCGGCTGCGTGGGGATCGGAGCCGGGGTGGTGGGCGGGGTGGTCAGCTCGGGCACCTCAGGCGCGGTCGAGGACCATTCGGTGGGCAGCGTCAGCGGGCCGACACCCGAGTCGTCCGGGTTGGTCGTGGCGCCCCAGGGCACCGTGGCCTCGGGCTGCGTCTGCTGCGGATCGGTGCCGCCGCCGAGGGGGTCGGTTCCTGTTCCCTGCGGGCCGGGGGTCGCCGGGACGCTGGCGGGCAGCGGGATCTCGTTCCCGTTCGCCTGCGCCACGGAGGCCGGGTTGACCTGCTGCAGCTTCACGTACCTGTTCGCGCCCCAAAGGCCCAGGGCGGAGATGAGCCCGACCACGGCGACAGCGGCGATCAGCCCCAGCGGGACGCCCCTGCGCGGCTTCTGGGAGGCGGGCCTGGAGGGCACGGCCTCGAGCATGATGTGCTGCGGCGGCTGTTCCGGCTCCGGCGGGCCCCACATCGGCGCTTCGGACTGGTGCTGATGCGGCACCGGCACGCCCTGCATGGGCTGACCCTGCATCGGGGGGCCCTGCATCGGGGGACCTTGCAGAGGCGGGCCCTGGAAGGGCGGAGGTCCCTGGAAAGGCGGACCCTGAAGCGTCGGCGGGCCCGCGACCAGCGTGTCCTGCGGCGGCACCGGAGCACCGCCCTGGCCGGGCACGCCGGGGATCGGGATCCCCTGGATCGGAACGCCCTCGATGGCGGCCTGCGGGGCCGTGGGCGGCTTGGCCGCGTTCGTGCCGCCGAGCAGCTGCATGAGCGCGCTGTACGTGGTCGGCCGCTTGCCGACCTCCTTGGACAGCGCCGCCATCACCACCCTGCGCATCGGCTCGCCCTCGATGTCCACCTCGGGCTCGCCGGTCAGCACCCCGTCACGATCGGCGAACGGCGCCTTGCCCGTGCCCGCGAACGCGATGGTCGCCGCCCAGGCGAACACGTCCGCGTAGGGGCCGTACTGCAGGCCGAGAAGCTGCTCGGGCGCCTGGTAGGCGATCTCGCCCGCCGGCTCGCCGATCCCGGCGTCGGTCACCCGCGGACCCTCGGGCCCGAGGATCACGTTGTGTGGCGTGAGCGACTTGTGCGAACGACCGGCGAGGTGAATGGCCGACAGCGCGGTCAGCACGCCGACCGCGACCCGCTCGAGCGCGTCCCCGCTCAGCGGCCCGTCGTCGGCCACCGCCTGGGCCAGGCTCTTGCCCTCGACGTGCTCTCTGACGACGTAGGGCCGCTCCTCGTGCAGACCGGCGTCCAGCACCCGGGCCACGTATGAGCTGGAGACCTGTTTGGCCCCCAGGTGTTTCGCAGGCGCGTCAGGGCCGGCGTCCGGATCGGCTGGGAGCAGCTTCACCGCGACGATGGGTGCGTCCTCGGATTCGCGACCAAGGAACACCTCGCCCCGAGGCCCCTCTCCCAGCCGGCCGATAATGCTGAGATCGCCGATCCGCTCGGGATCACCAGGGCGCAAAGGGTGCATGACTAAACCTTTCACGGCAAAGCATGATCTGATCACATTGAACCAGATCTTTCACACCCGCATCAGAAGTTTCGGCCCGTACCAGACAATTCACCGTTTTGTTTCCTTGCAGCCCCAGTTACTCGGGCCTGCCGGGCCGCCATCCCCTGCGCCGCGCCATCGGGATCATGATGCGGGCGACCGCCACCACCATCGCCAGCCCGAGCGCGGACCCGGCGACGATCAAGGCCAGCTGGATCGCGTCGTGGTCCACGGGCGGGACCTTGGCCACGGCGTCCGCGGGGAGCGGGCTGGGCGGAGGGGGCGCGACCACAGGGGCGTCGGCGGGCTCGTACGGGAGGATCGCGCTGAGCGCGAGCATGGGGTTGACCATCCCCGCGCCCTTGCCTCCGCCCGTGGCGCCGTCGGCCGTGGCGATGATGCGCTGGCGTACCTGGGCCTCGTCCAGCTTCGGGAAGCGGGCCCTGACGAGCGCCGCCACGCCGGCGACGTAGGGGGCGGCGTAGCTCGTGCCGTTGAGGTCCTTGTAATAGGAGCGGCCCGGCCAGGTGGACGTGATGCCCTGGCCCGGCCCGAGCACGGCGACGGGGGTCTTGACGTTGGAGAAGTCGGACAGGATGCCGTTCGGACCCGCCGCGCCCACCGCGAGCACCCCGTCGTAGGCCGCCGGATAAGCGGGCACAGGGGTGCCGTCCTCCTTCTTGACGTTGCCGGCCGCCGCCACGATCAACGCGTCCTTGGCGAGCGCGTACTGCACCACCTCGCGCAACTCGGGCAGGTCGCTCGTCGACACCGACACGTTGATGACCTGGGCGCCCTCGTCGGCGGCCGCCTTTATGGCCTTGACCAGCAGCTTCGGGTCGCCGTCCCGTTCGGAGTCCGTCTGCTTGTACGAAAGCAGCCGCGCGCCCGGCGCCATGCCGTAGAACAGCACTCCCTGCATGTACTGTGCGCCGATGATGCCCGCCACCGCGGTCCCGTGTCCCACGCAGTCGCGGTAGCCGGTCCCGGTGAGGTCGGCCCTGCCCGCGAGGCGGATCTGCGGATGCTGCAGGTCGACGCCGCTGTCGACGATGGCCACCTTCACGCCCGCGCCGGTGGACAGCGACCAGGCGCGTTTGGGGTCGAGCCGTTTCTGGGCCCAGGACTCGCCCACCTGCATGGTGCCCCTGGGCGGCTGGCAATCGTCCCTCACGGCCGCGGGCGCCAGCGGGACCTGTAGGGCGAGCGCGCTCGCCACCAAGGCGCGACCAATCATGGGGGAAAAGCGTAGCTTGCCGGGATCACGCGATCGTGTGGACTGCCGGAATCAGCGGAAGAAGCCCCGGCACCCTCGCCAGGGCCCCTGTCCGTTGCTCATTTCGTTGCGGACTCGATGTTCTGGCGGTAGGTGCCGATGACCCGCGAAGCCTCCTGCAGCTCCTCGGTCATGCGCTGGAAGGCCGTACGGTAGTTCTGCCACGCCTGCTGGAAACGCTGGGCGCCCGGCCCCGTCCACGCCGTGCCGACCTTGGCGGCCTCACGGTCGAGCGCGGTCATGGTGGTGCGGACCGCTTCCGACTGCTGCGTGAACTGACTGGCCATCTGCTGCATTTCGGCGAGGTCGCCGCCGAACATGCTCTGGCTCATGCATACCTCCTGGAACATGTGAAAGCGCCCTCAACTTAAAGGGGAGCCACCGGCCGTCGCCCGCGTTATACCGAGCGGCTATGGTCTACCCGAGGATTGTTCGGATTCGTCCCTGGGAGCTGTCCGTCTCATGCGCGAGGTTGTGGTGACCGGCGGGGGCACCGGCATCGGGTACGCCGTCGCCGCCGCCTTCGTCTCGCTCGGCGACCACGTCACCATCACCGGCCGCCGCGAACACGTGCTGGAGGAGGCCGCGTCGCGGCTCGGAGCGGCGTACGCGGCGTTCAACGCGGCCAGCCCCGTCGCGGTGAAAGAGGCGCTCGACAGCCTGCCGCAGCACGTGGACGTGCTGGTCAACAACGCCGGCGGCAACACCAACCTCGACCGCAGGCAGCCCGGCGAGCTGATGGACGTCGCCGAGGCCTGGTGGGCCAACCTCAACGCCAACCTGATGTCCGCCGTCCTCGTCACGACCGCGCTGGCGCCGCGTATGAGGGACGGCGGCCGGATCGTCTCCATCGGCTCGATCGCGGCACGCGGCACGGGCTCCGGCTCGTACGGCGCCGCCAAGGCCGCTGTGGAGTCCTGGACCGCCGACCTGGCCGCCGAACTCGGCCCCAGGGGCATCACCGCGAACGTCGTCTCCCCCGGTCTCGTCCTGGACACCGAGTTCTTCCGCGGGCGGCTGACGAAGGAAGGCATCAAGGCCCGCGTGGAGAACACGCGCAACGGCCGCCCTGGCACTCCGTCTGACGTGGCGGATACCGTTCTCTATCTGGCCTCCGCGGGAGCCAGGCATGTCACCGGGCAGGTGCTCCACGTGAACGGCGGCGCGTACCTGGGCCGCTGAACTCTCTCAGGAAGGACTTTGGGTCGGTGCGGAAGGTTCTGATCGCCAATCGCGGCGAAATCGCCGTACGTGTGGCACGCGCGTGCAAGGACGCCGGGATCGGCAGCGTGGCCGTCTACGCCGACCAGGACCTCGAGGCCCTGCACGTCAAGGTCGCCGACGAGGCGTACGCGCTGAGCGGCCAGTCTCCCGCCGAGACCTACCTCCACATCGGCAAGCTGCTCGAGGTGGCGCGCCGCTCCGGGGCGGACGCCGTGCACCCCGGATACGGCTTCCTGGCCGAGAACGCCGGCTTCGCCCAGGCCGTCATCGACGCGGGCCTGATCTGGATCGGCCCGCCGCCGTCCGCCATCGCCGCGCTCGGCGACAAGGTGCAGGCCAGGCACATCGCGCAGAAGGTGGGCGCGCCGCTGGTCGCGGGCACCAACGACCCGGTCTCCGGAGCCGGCGAGGTCGTGGCGTTCGCGGAGGAGCACGGGCTGCCGATCGCGATCAAGGCGGCGTACGGCGGCGGCGGGCGCGGCATCAAGGTGGCGCGCAGGCTGGAGGAGGTCGCCGAGCTGTACGAGTCGGCCGTGCGCGAGGCCGTCGCGTCGTTCGGACGGGGCGAGTGCTTCGTGGAGCGCTACCTCGACCGGCCCCGCCATGTCGAGACGCAGTGCCTGGCCGACTCCCACGGCAACGTGGTCGTGGTCAGCACGCGCGACTGCTCGCTCCAGCGCCGCCACCAGAAGCTCGTGGAGGAGGCGCCGGCGCCGTTCCTGACGGAGGAGCAGGTCGAGGTCCTCTACTCCAGCTCGAAGGCCATCCTGAAGGAGGCGGGGTACGTCGGGGCCGGCACGTGCGAGTTCCTCGTCGGCCAGGACGGGACGGTCTCGTTCCTCGAGGTGAACACGCGACTGCAGGTCGAGCACCCGGTCACCGAGGAGGTGGCGGGCATCGACCTGGTGCGGGAGATGTTCAGGATCGCCGACGGGGAGGCGCTCGAATACGGCGACCCGGCGCTGCGCGGCCACTCGATCGAGTTCCGGATCAACGCCGAGGACGCCGGGCGCAACTTCCTGCCCGCTCCCGGGACACTGACCGTCATGCGCGCGCCTTCCGGACCCGGGGTCCGGCTCGACTCCGGGTACGAGGCGGGGATGACGGTGCCGCAGACGTTCGACTCGCTGGTGGCGAAGCTGATCGTCACGGGGCGGACGCGGAATGAGGCGCTGGAGCGGGCGCGGCGGGCGCTGGCGGAGTTCGAGATCTCCGGCATGCCCACCGTGCTGCCGTTCCACCGGGCCGTCGTGTCCGATCCGGCCTTCGCCTCCGCGCCGTTCTCGGTGCACACGCGGTGGATCGAGACCGAGTGGGAGAACACGGTCGCGCCGTACGACCAAGAGGCCGCCTCGGGGCCTGGCGCCGCCGCGCGCGAGACGGTGACGGTCGAGGTCGGCGGGAAGCGCCTGGAGGTCGTCCTGCCCGCCGGTCTCGGCACCTCCGCGGCCGGCACTTCCGCCCCGGGCAAGGCGCCACGGCGCGGCGGCGGTTCCAGGAAGGCGTCGGCGGCGGGCGGTGACTCGCTGGTCAGCCCGATGCAGGGGACGATCGTCAAGGTCGTGGCCACTGATGGGGACGTGGTGAACGAGGGCGACACGGTCGTCGTCCTGGAGGCCATGAAGATGGAGCAGCCGCTGGCGGCGCACAAGTCGGGCACGGTGACGGGGCTCACGGCGACGGTCGGGCAGACCGTCACCTCCGGCGCCACGATCTGCGAGATCAAGGACACCTGACCTGCAATCCATGGCTCCAGGCTCTTCGCTCACGGTGTGCGCTTGCGAGCTCCCCTACGGGTAACGTGCGCAGTGAGGAACTTTGCCGACCGCCCGTTCGTCCTCATGGGCGAAGGAGGCTTGCTGCCAATGACCCATTCGCTGCGCCGAGCAGGGGCCGCGATCGCGGCTCTGATCGCCGGTCTATTCGTCGTTCTTGCGCTGTCCCCTGCCGCCAACGCGGCGGCACCCCCTGATGCTCAGTCGGTGGTGTCCTACTGGAAGGACAAAAAGGACCCGCTCTTTGTGGAGTCGGGCTCGCCACTGACGTCGGATCAGCAGAGTGAGATCCGTGACGCGCTGAAGGGGGCCGACAGCAAGATCTACGCTGTGGCGCTGCCCGACGGCACAGTCACCGACTCCACCATTGCGTCGTACATGAGCTCGCTCAACTCCGGGCTGACGGCCGCGGGCCGTAACCGCGCCACGTTCGCCGTGCTCGACGGCCAGACGTTGTTCGCGGCCTCGAGCGCGCTGCGTCAGGAGGGCCTCGCCGGCGAGCTGGCCAACCGCGCGGTGAACGCCAACTCTGACGTCGTGGACGGAATGAAGGACTTCGTCCACCGAGTGGACCTCGCCGTGAAGGGCGACCGGTCCGCCCTCGACACCGGCAGCCAGGCCAACCCCGGCGCCGGCGGCACGGCCGCGCTGATCGCCCTGGGCGGGCTGGTCGTGGTCGGCGGTGGCGGCTACTTCCTCTACTCCAGCAACAGGAAGAAGAAGCGGGCCATCCAGGAGGCCAAGGACCTGGCGGCCGTCAAGCAGACCGTGGACGAGGACGTCACCAAGCTCGGCGAGGAGATCACCGCCCTCGACACCGACGTGACGCTCGCCGGCAAGGGCGGCAGGCACATCGAGGAGTGGCAGCAGGCGCTCGACTCCTACGAGAAGGCCAAGACCCAGCTGGCCACCGTCCAGCGGGCCGACCAGGTCCGCGACGTCACCCAGACCCTCGAGGACGGCCGCTACGCGCTGGCCGTGGTCAAGGCCAAGGTCAACAACGAGCCGGTCCCCGAGCGGCGCGCCCCCTGCTTCTTCAACCCGCAGCACGGCCCCTCCATCCGTGACGTCCGCTGGGCCCCGCCCGGCGGCGCGCTCCGCGACGTACCGGCCTGCCGGATGGACGCGGAGGCCGTGGAGCGCGGCTTCGACCCGCAGATGCGCGAGGTCATGGTCGACGGCCACCGCCGCCCGTACTACGACGCGGGCCCGGCGTACCAGCCGTACGCGTACGGCTACTACGGCGGCTTCGGCGACATCATGACCGGCATGTTCATCGGCACCATGATGGGCAGCATGCTCGGCGGCGGCTTCGGCTTCGGCGGCTACGGCGCCGGCTACGCCGAGGGCTACGCGGACGGCGGAGGCGGAGACTTCGGCGGCGACTTCGGCGGCGGGGACGCCGGTGGCGGCTGGGGCGACTTCGGCGGCGGAGGCGACTTCGGCGGCGGGGACTTCGGCGGCGGCGACTGGTAAACCCACAACGAGCGCTCCCCTGGGCCTACGAGCCCGCGGGGAGCGCTCGCGCGTTGGGGCTCCTCATGGGGCACCGGGAGCGTAAATCAACATACAGATCGATGTCGATGACCCCTGTCGGGATGCCACGGCGAGGGAGGCCGCTGAACGAGCACTGGTCCGGCAGCGAACTGTCCACAATTCAGGCAGCATGAAACCCGTGCTCATCGTCATCGGCGGCCTCCCCGCGACAGGCAAGACGACGCTCGCCCGCCTCCTGGCCACGCGCATCGGTGCGGTCCACGTGCGCATCGACACCATCGAGCAGGCGATCGTCCGCTCCGGCCTGGCGAGACAGCCTCTCGGCCCCGCCGGATACGTCGTCGGTTATGCCCTGGCCGGGGAGCACCTGCGTCAAGGACTGAGCGTGATCGCTGAGTCGGTGAACCCCCTGGCCATCACCCGTGACGCGTGGCGGGAGGTCGGGGTCGAGGCAGGGGTGCCGGTGGCTGAGGTGGAGGTGGTCTGCGGCGACCCGGCCGAGCACCGGCACCGGGCGACCTCGCGCTCGATCGACATCCCCGACCTGCGGCCGCCCACTTGGCAGGAGGTCGTCGACCGCGAATACGAGCCATGGGACCGCGAGCACATCGTCGTGGACACCTCCGCGCAAACGCCGGAGGAGTCGCTCGGCGTGCTCCTCCGAAGCCTTGATCGATTTTCGGGGTGAGTGCATATGGGCATCAGGGTGCTGTGCCTGCGCCATGGCGAGTCGGAGAACGTCGTCGCCGGGGCCGCCGGGGCGCTGCCTCTCGCGGAGCTGACGTCGAAAGGGCGGGAGCAGGCGGCAGAAGCGGCCGAACTCCTGCGCGAAGAGGGAATCACCCGGATATATGCCAGCACCGCGCTCCGCGCCCGGCAGACCGCCGAGATCATCTCGGATGCGCTCGGGCTGGCGGAGGTGGTATTTCTGCAGGGGCTCGTGGAGCTCGGCGTCGGGCGGCTGGAAGGCGCCACCGACCCGGCGACCCGGGCACGTACGGCCGAGGTCCTGCGCGCCTGGATCGTGGACGGGCGGCTGGACGAGGCGGTGGCGGACGGCGAGGACGGGCACGCGGTCACCGCACGCGTCGTCGCCGCTCTCGCCTCCATCGCGGCCACGCACCCGAAAGGGACGGTCGCCGTCGTCGGCCACGTCGGTAGTCTCACCGCCGGGCTCAACGCTCTTTGCGGGCTGGGGGAGCGGGTGTGGGGGGCGCCTCTCCCGCATGCCGTGCCGTTCGCGGTCGAATGGGATGGACGGTCCTGGTGGTGCGCATCCTGGCCGTCTTTGACACAAGATCGATCAGTGACCTACCTCGCCGAAGGAACCCGCGTCGGGATCCGCCACATCAGCTGCCAGGACCGCGCCGAGTTCCTGGCCCTGAACCGGGAGAGCGCCGACCTGCTCACCCGCTGGATGCCCGGCGACCCCATCACCACCGACGAGGCCTTCGAGGGGTATGTGGCGCGCTTCGACGGGCCGCCCAACGAGGGCTTCGTGATCTGCCGCCTCGACACCGGTGCGATCGTGGGCCGGGCCAACATCAACAACATCGTCCGGGGCTCGCGCCAGGACGGCACCCTCGGATACTGCACGTACTCGTCCACTACCGGCCGCGGCTACATGACCGAGGGGCTGCGGCTGCTCGTCCGGTACGCGTTCGACGAGCTGGGGCTGCACCGCATCGAGGCGAACATCCAGCCTGCGAACGCCCCCTCCCTGAGCCTGATCAAGCGCGTCGGCTTCCAGCGAGAGGGCTATTCGCCGAACTTCCAGTTCATCGACGGGGCGTGGCGGGACCACGAGCGGTGGGCGATCACTGTGGAAGAGGCCGGTAAGGGCCCGGATGGCGCATGACCCAGACAGTGCCGCGGGCGATGGACTCCTTGAAGGCCGCCGAGGCCCGGCCGGTGAGTACGGCGTCGACCGGGCTGTCGTCGGACCGGGTGAACTGGGTGACCCCGTCGTGCCGGCCCAGGCTGATGTTCTGCCAGACGTACCGGAACCTGGCGTGCCGCGGCTTCCGCCCGGTCAGCAGGTCGGCCACCGCCTCGCCTCCGTAGAGCCCCATGGGAAGGCCCGTCTGGCAGGCCATCCGGGTCGGCCGGCCGCTCCTGTCGGCCGCGGCGGCGTCGCCGATGCCGAACACCTCCGGATGCGACACCGACCGCAGTGACCGGTCCACGAGCATGCGGCCGTGCCTGTCCGTGGCCAGCCCCGCCGTAGCGGCGAGATGGGGTACGCGGAACCCAGCCGCCCACGCCACGGTCTCGGTACGCAGTTCGTCCCCGTCCTCCAGCAGCAGGCCGTCGGTGCCGACCTTGGCGACCGGCGTGTGCTCGCGAACGGCGATGCCCATGCGGGAGAAGGCCCGGTGGAGGTGGCGGCGGGCCCGTACGGACAGCCCCTCCCCGATCAGACCGGCGGAGACGAGGGAGACCCGCAGCCCGGGGTTGGTGCAGGCGAACTCGGTAGCGGCCTCGATGCCGGTCAGCCCGCCGCCGACCACGGTCACCTCGCCGCTGTCGATCAGGTGTGCCCGCAGCCGGACGGCCTCGTCGACGGCGGCCAGCGTGTACGCGTGCTCGCGCACCCCCGGCACGCAGTCCAGGTCCGCGGCGCTCCCGAGCGCGTAGACGAGCACGTCATAGGAGAGGTCGTACGGGGGCGCGTTCAGGCGCACGGTCCTCGCCTCCGGGTCGATCCCGATCACCCGGGCGACCACCAGTTCGATGCCGGTGTCCTCGAGCAGGCCGGCCAGCGGCAGGTCGGGCAGGCGCTGGCCCGCGGCGAGCTGGTGGAGCCGTATCCGCTCCACGAACCTGTCGCTCGCGTTGACCAGCGTCACTCGGGCATTGGCGCGCCGCAGCCGCCGCGCGGCGCGCTTGGCCGCCCCCAGCCCGGCGTATCCGGCCCCCAGCACCACGATGTGGTCCGTCATGGTTCCTCCTATCGAGTCCCCACTTGAACTGGCGAGCCCACCTATCCGTGACAGGATCGGCGTGTGATCGCGCTCACACCTCGGTCAGGCGAGCTGTGCGGTGGCGAAGGCGAGTTTGGCCGGGTTGACCATGGTCCGTATCACGACGACGCGGTCTCCGGCGACCTCCAGAGCCATGATCGCCACCAGGTCGCGGTCTGACGAGCAGATCAACACCGCAGGTTCGCCGTTGATGTCCAGGATCTCGATCATCGCCCCGACCGCCTCCGGCCGTGCGAGCAGCCCTCCGAGGTAGCGCACCACCTTCGGCAGCCCGCGCACGGGCCGCCGCGCCGCGGACGACATGCCGCCGCCGTCCGCCCAGGCGACCACGTCGTCGGCGAGCAGCCGTTCCAGGGCGGCGACGTCCCCGTTCATGGTCGCCTCCATGAACCCCTTCAGGATGCGGCGGTGGTGCTCCCGATCGCTCTCGAACCGCTTGCGCGGCTCCCCCACGTGCGTCCTGGCCCGCCGGTAGAGCTGCCGGGAGTGCGCCTCGTCGATGCGCAGGATGTCGCCGATCTCCGCATGGCTGTGCCCGAACGCCTCCCGCAGCACGAACACCGCCCGCTCCGTCGGGGTCAGCCGCTCCAGCAGGATCAGCATGCCCAGCGACACGGATTCGCGCTGCTCGACGGTCTCCAGCGGCCCGAGCGCGCCGTCGCCGGTGAGCACCGGCTCCGGCAGCCACGGCCCCGCGTAGCTCTCCCTCTGCCGCCGCGCGGAGGAGAGCTGGCTGAGGCACAGGTTGGTGACCACTCTGGTCAGCCACGCGGCAGGCACCGCGACCGGCCCGGTGACCTGACTCCACCGCAGGTACGTCTCCTGCACCATGTCCTCGGCCTCGGAGGCGGAGCCGAGCAACCGGTACGCCAGCCCGAACAGCCGCGCCCGCTGCCCCTCGAACACTTCCGCCGACCCCGCGCCATCCACCCGAACGATGCTAACTCGACGCGACTTCGCCCTGCTTTGCGGCATGGACAGGGGGACTAGAGAAGCGTGCCGAGGGGGCCCAGGTCCAGGTTGAGGTCCTCGGGCTCCAGGCCGAAGCGGTCGCACACGTCGGCCATCGCCTCCTCCAGGCGCATCAAGGTCACCCCGAGCACCTCGACCTGCTCGTCCGACAGGTCTCCCTGCTCCATGCGGCGTACGCACTGGCGCTCCACGAGCTGACGGATCAGCTCGACCAGCGTGAGCACGAGCCGGCTCAGGTCGCGCTCGATCGTTTCCGAGTCGGCGGCTATGCGCAGGCGGGGG
The DNA here is from genome assembly GCF_040659615.1 of Nonomuraea sp. NPDC049784. NCBI lineage: Bacteria > Bacillati > Actinomycetota > Actinomycetes > Streptosporangiales > Streptosporangiaceae > Nonomuraea > Nonomuraea sp. NPDC049784. Next base: position 5,400 of record NZ_JBFAMX010000033.1, on the reverse strand, counting down.
CTGTCCGTGCTCACGCGACTTCATCCCCCTCGATCGACACGATGAGCGTACGGAGCGAGATGCGTACGAGGTCCACGTCCGCGATCGACAGGACGAGGTCGCCGGTCACGACGACACCGCCGGCCAGCAACCGGTCCAGCAGGTCCACGAGGGCCACGCGTTCGGGCGGGATCCGGTCGTCGACCACCACGTCACGTCTCAAGATGTCTCCAGCACCGTGAAGGAGTACGGGGCCCATGGGCCGGTGAGGTGCACCTCCACCCCGTCCCCGCCGAGGCTGCCGGCCGTCGCGGCGAACTCCTCGTCGCGGCCCTCGTCCACGAGGTAAGCGCCGTTCAGCAGCATCACCTCGTCGCGGCCCGAGAGTTGTGGGTCCTGGGCGCGGTGGCGGCAGCTCGCGGCGGCGAGCGACGACAGGGTGGCGTGGATGTGGTCGGCGCGGCCCATGATCTGCCGGCGGGCCTGCTCCCGGCCGCGCAGGCTCGCCCGGCGGCGCTGGAGATAGGCGGTCCCGGGCTTCCCCACGTCGTCCCCGGCTCCCTCATCGCCGTCCCTCGTCGCCGGGGAGGCCGCGCCCGGGCCCACGTACGCCTTGACGCCCCATTCCCTGCGCCCCATGACGTGGGAGAGCACCTCCAGGAAGTCGTCCCTGCGCCGCTCCAGCAGGTCGCGCACCTGGTCGTCGTCCGCGTACACGGTGACGAGCCGGACCGGCGCCGTCGGCGTGGCGGTCGCCACGACGTCCACCACGCGGTGATGGGCGCGGGCCGTCACCGCCAGCCAGTCCAGATCCTCCAGCGAGCGGCGCAGGGGCTCCTCGCCGAACTCCGCCAGCGGCACCGTGCTCACATAGGCCACCAGGCCGGCCCCGGCGATCGTCCGCACGGGAGCGACGCCATCAGGGCACTCGACGGCCGAGCGGGCGACCGCGTACACGTACGTGCCGGCGTCACTCATCCCCGCCCCTCACGGCGAGGAGGCGGCGCAGGCGGCGGTTCTCCTCGATCAGCTCGCGGTCCCGCCCGGACAACCAGGGGTCGTGCTCCCACCAGTCGATGCCCAGTTCCCTGGCCGTGTCCACCGAGGCGATCAGCAGGCGTAGCTTGATCGTGAGCAGCTCGATGTCCAGTAGGTTCACCCGGATGTCGCCGGCGATCACCACACCTCTGTCGAGCACGCGCTCCAGGATGTCCCCGAGGTTGGCCGGCTCGCGGCTCGCGCCGCCGTACGGCTGGCGCATCACAGGGGCCGCCGTTCCTCCTACTCTGTCCATTGTCACGCCTCACCGGTGTCGGCGTTGGAGCGCCGGTATCGCCGTAGCCTCCGATATGACAGCAAGTTCCCCTCCGCGTCGATCTCGACCTGGTAAAGGGCGAGGATGTCGCCCGAGGAGGGGATGCGGCGATCTTCGACGACCTCTACGCCGACCTTCCAGCCGTCCTCGGCCGGTTCGACGGCCGTCACCCCCTCGACCTGCTTCGTGGTCAGATCGGCGATATGCCGGAACCCGATCTCACCAGCCGTCATGGCCGTCAATCCCTTCGGCCGGGGCTCACGGACTTCACGAGGCTCACGAGGCCGGGGCTCACGGGGTTCGCGAGCCTCACGCGGTTCACGAGCCTCACGGGGTTCGCGAGCCGCACGCGGCCGCATGGCGGTGGCGCGTTTCTCGATCATGCGATTACCTCCGCCCCGCGGCCATCAGCTGGAGCACCCGCTCGACCGCCTGGCTCTCCTCCTCCTCGGTGATCTCCCCGGCCTCCCTGGCCGCCTCGATCTCCTCCAGGTGCCGCCTGACCGAGGCGGGGTTCCTGGTCTCCATCTCCACTTGTTCCTGGAACAGCTCGGCGAGCCAGAGCAGCCCGCGGAAGGGCGCCAACGGCCACCCGAAGATCAGCCCCAGCAGGCCCATGGGTCATACCCCCTGCTCCTGCGCGACGACGAAGTCGTAGGGCGCCAGCGGCCCGAGCAGCCGGAGGTTCACCCGCCCCTCCCAGCGCTCGCCCAGCCGGCCCAGCGCCTTCTCGAGCGCCCTCTGCTCGTCGACCTTGGCGAGCATGGCCACGTGCACGGCGTCCTGCTCGTGCGTCGGCTCACGTACGACCGCCGTCGAGAAGTGCGAGGCCAGCGCGTCCAGCAGCATGCGCGTGTCCATGTCGCGCTTGGCCTCGATCCCGGCCGCGATGATCTCCCCGAGCCTGATCCGCTCGTTCCTCGTCACGTCCTCCGAGCGGCCGCGGATGGCCTCGCGCAGGCCGGCGGCCTCCGGGTTCTCCGCGAGGATCTCCCCCATCACCGCGGACTCCACGTAACGGCCCTTGACGATGTACTCGGCCTGGCCCGCGAGCTCCTGCAGCGCGCCGAGGAACTCGTCATGGAACGGCTTGAGCAGCTCCTCCACGACCGCTTCCGGATTCGCCATCACGGCGCCGAACCGGAACGGGAGCACGGGCGCCTTGGCGGCGACGGAGTCGAGCAACCGCTCATAGGCCAGGAAGTCGCCGGGCTGGCCCAGGGGCTGGTCCACGTTCACATCGCTCATGAGGACGGCGATCTCGCCGTGCCGTACGAGCTGGACCTCGCCGGCCGGGTCACCGAGCCCGCGATCGTCGCGCGACAGCTTCGTGTCCCCGGGAACGACCCCGTAGAGGTATGACGCGATGTTCTGCTGCCGGCGCGTGGCCTGCTTGGGTACGGAGGCTCCGGAAACCTTGGTGGATCGTCCCATCTCCCTCACTCTTCCTCTTCGCGCCGGCGAGGAGCCTTCTTCTTCATGCCGTGGCTCTCGACGATGTCGGTCAGCTTCTCGTCCGCCGCTTCCAGCACCCCCTGAACCACCTTCTTGGAACGATCCACACTGGGAACGCCCTTCGTCGTCTCCAGGACCTCGGGCAGGCCCTGCTCCCCGGTCTCGGCCATGTCGAGCCGGTTCGCGGCCTCCGCGAAGCGCAGGTACGTGTCAACGCTGGCCACGACGACGCGCGCGTCGACCGTGAGGACCTCGATGCCGACGAGCGAGACCCTGACATAGGCGTCGATCACGAGACCCTTGTCGAGAATCGTGTCGATGACGTCGGCCAGGCCCGTCGGAGACGGACGTCCGGCCATCTGGCCGGTCGCCGCCGGTTGCACAGACGTAGTCATCATCCCTCCCCTTGCCTCCGCCAGCCTGCCCCGAAAAGCGACACCGAATCACATAGGACACAAAAACGGGCAGGGCTTGACGTACTCGAATGACTACGGTCCGCAATCTTTGGCGACGAGGTGTTTACGTCAGGTGCTCGAGCGGACGGCGAGGAGAGGGGTGAGAAGGGTGGAGTCGGGCACCGCGCGGCCTTCCAGCTTGTCCATGACCAGGCGGACCGCCTCGCGGCCCACTTCCTCCGCGGGGATCAGCACCGAGGTGAGGGGCGGGCTGGCGCGCTCGGCCACGTCGTCGGGGCAGATGGCGACCACCGCCACGTCGTGCGGCACCCGCCGGTCGAGCTGCCGCAGCGCCGCCAGCACGTGGCCGACCGCCGCCTCGTTGTGCACGACCAGCCCGGACAGGCCGGGGTGGTCGAGGAACAGGTCACGTACGGTCTCGTAGACCTCGTCGAACGTCTCCTCGCACGGCAGCGCGACACCCTTGAGCCCGTGGGCCTCCACCGCCTCCACGAACCCCTCGCGCGTCCGCCGGGCGAACCCCGTCCCCCGCTCGTACACCACCGAAGGGGCGCCGAGCAGCGCGATCTCCTCGTGGCCGCGCTCGGCCAGGTGCGCCACGCACCGCGCGCCCGCGGCGGCGAAGTCCAGGTCCACGCAGGTCAGCCCGGCCGGCTCGGCGGGGAAGCCGATGAGCACGCTCGGCTCGGCCAGCTCGCGCAGCAGCGGGACCCTGCGGTCGTCCAGCTCGACGTCCATGAGCACCAGCGCGTCCACCAGCGCGCTCGCGGCCACCCGCCGGATGCCGGCCGTGCCCTCGTCGGCGGTCAGCAGCAGCACGTCGTGGTCGAAGCGGCGCGCGGCCGTGACCACGGCGCTGGCGAAGCGCATCAGGACGGGCACGTGCATGCCCGCCCGCAGCGGCAGCACCAGCGCGATCACGTTGGAGCGCTTGCTGGCCAGGGCGCGGGCGCCGGCGTTGGGGTGGTAGCCGAGCGCGCTGATGCTGTCGAGCACCCGCCGCCTGGTGTCGGCCGAGATCGTCCGCTTGCCGCTGAGCACGTAGGAGACCGTGCTGACGGCCACGCCCGCGTGCTTGGCGACCTGGGCGATCGTGACCGTGCGCCCGTTCAAGCCCCTGCTCCGAAGTCGAGCCGGGCCAGTGTCACGCCGTCGTTCTCGAACACCACATACAGATCGTGCACCCCGTCCGCTGCCGGGAGCGAGGCCGTGATGGCGTGATAGGCGTAGCGGTCGGTCCTGGGCACCGGGAACGTGGCGAGGGCCGGTCCGTAGAGAGGGTCGCCGCGGCGGATGGTGATCACGCCGCCCTCCGTGCTGCCCGCCGTCGCCACGCAGGCCGCCGCGCCGGCGAGGTCCACCTGCCGGAACAGGATCCACGCGCCCTCCGCGTCGGACCTGACGGCGTCGCCGTCCACCTTGGTCTCGTCCACGAACGTGATGGCGTCGTACTCGTCGTGCGCGGCCGCGCTCAGCAGCCCCGACTGGGGCGGGATGATCTCGCCGTCGACCTCGAAGCGGGCGCTCAGGCGCAGGTCGGTGGCGCTGCGGCCGACCATGAGCTGGTGCGACGAGCTCTCCACGGCGAACCTGCCCCTGGTCACGTCCCAGAAGGCCAGCTCGGAGACGGGCAAGGTCAGGGTGACGGTACGGCTCTCGCCGGGCGCGAGGCGTACCTTCTCGAAGCCGCGCAGGCGGCGCAGCGGCTGCTTGACGCGGGAGCGCTGCTGGTGGGTGTAGAACTGGACGACCTCGACGCCCGGCCTGGTGCCGGCGTTCGTCACGGTGGCCTCGGCGCTGACCACGTCGCCTTCCAGGTGTACGCGCAGGTCCGCGTACTCGAAGGCGGTGTAGCTGAGGCCGTGGCCGAACGGGTGGAGCGGGACGCCGCGGAAGTACAGGTACGTGGCGTCCGAGGCGATGATGTCGTAGTCGAGCAGGTCGGGCAGCTCCTGCTCCGAGCGGTACCACGTCTGGGTGAGGCGGCCCTCCGGATCGGCGTCGCCGAAGAGCACCTCGGCCAGCGCGTGGCCGTACTCCTGGCCGCCGTGCGCCGACCACAGCACGGCCGGGATCTCGTCTTCGGTCCAGGTGAGCGGGTAGCCGCTGGTGACGACCATGACGGTACGGGGGTTCGCCTTGCGGGCGGCCCGCACCACGGCGTCCTGGGCAGGAGCGAGGGCCAGCGTCATGCGGTCCTCGGTCTCGCGGCCGTTCACGAGCGGGTGGTCGCCG